>JALPXQ010000040.1 GCA_023271515.1 Dehalococcoidia bacterium
CAAACAACACATATTATGCGAGGAATAGGGCTTTTAGTGGTTAGCTGTTGGCCAAAAAGGGAAGAAAGGAGGAACGATGATTGAGTTATTGGAAGACCTGTTGAGTGAGTTCGGAGATGTGGACTATGGCGAGATGCGGTATCATGAGCGGCAGGGTACGCGGATTGCCATCCGTCAGGGGGAACTGGAAGCTGCCGGCTTTACCATCTATAGCGGTGTCGGGGTGCGTGTTCTTCACCGGGGTGGTTGGGGTTTTAGCAGCACCAGCCGGATTAATCAAGAAGACCTTAGAAGGGCGATTCATGATGCTATTCGTGGGGCCAAGGCATCGGGCAAGAAGGGAAAAGTCAGACTGGGGCAGGCTAATTTAGCTAAAGGCAAATTCACCCCCACGATAAATGATCCACTCACCGACCATTCCTTTGAGGAGAAACTAGCTTTAGTGCGGAAGACCGAGGGTAGGCTACGATCTTTTAAGCAGATCGTTTCGGCTACCTGTAGTTACAGTGAAATGCTCGACCATAAATATATCCTAACCACGGACGGCGCGCGGGCTGAGATAATTGATTCCAAGCCTGAGTTCGTATTGATCGGTGTGGCCGCTGATGGGGGTGAGCAGGTGATGGCTGTTGAAGCCCTGGGGGCAACGGGGGGCTGGAAGGACCTTTTTAAAAAGGAGCCTGATGAGCTGGTGGAGATCGTAGCCAAAAGAACTAGTGATCTTTTAAAGGCGAGGCACCCAAAGGGAGAGAGGGCGACGGTGATCCTGGATCCGGGGATAGTCGGGCTCCTTGTTCACGAGGCAATCGGCCACCCGATGGAGGCCGATCAGGTGCTTGCCGGGGCAATCAGCAAGGACAAGATTGGACAGAGGGTAGCCAGTGAACTGGTAACCCTGGTAGATAGCGGGCCATCACAGTTTGGAGAGCACGCCGGGGGAGTCGTTCTTGTTGATGATGAGGGAGTGGTCGCTGAGAGAACGGTAATCATCAAAGATGGTATTCTAAGGTCTTACCTGCACAACAGGGAGAGCGCCGGGATTTTCGGCGTGCCCTCAACCGGCAATGCCCGGGCGTTTGAGTATTCAAATGACCCCTTGATCAGGATGCGTAATACCTATATTGAGCCGGGAGACAGAGATCTGGAAGAGATGATTTCTGAGGTAAAGGAGGGGTATCTTTTAAAAGGTGCGGTAGGAGGAGAGGCTGATGTCAATGCGGAGTTCATGTTTAACGTTCAGGAGGCCTATCGCATTGAGAACGGCCGTATAGGCGAGCTCCTGCGTGGGGTTGCCATCAGCGGTCAGGCTTTCCACGTCCTGCAAACGGTGGACGCAGTGGGTAAGGAGTTCCGCTTCGGCCTGGGAGCTGGCACCTGCGGGAAAGGCCCCACCGCTGCGAAGTCGCAGCCAGCCAGGGTGGATGCCGGAGGGCCTTATTTGAGATGTCAAGCAATCATAGGAGGGAGGAGATGACGAAGATTTTAGATTTAGGTGAACTGGCAGTCAAAAAATCGCTCGGATTTGCTGCTGATGAGGCTGAGGCCTTCCTAACCCAGGGCAGGGAGATAAGCGTCCGGGCAGAGAACAATGAGATCAAGGTCGCTACCAGTCAGGTTGAGGATGGAGTGGGTATACGCGCCTTCTCCAACAGAGGGTTGGGATTTGCCTCGGTCAATGTCTTAAACGAAAAGGAGATCGAGGAAGCGGCTCGGGATGCTGTAAGATTAAGTCAGGTCACGCCGAGGGACGAATATAACATCCTCCCTGAACCGAAGCCTATTAAGAGGGTCCCCGGGCTTTACGATGACAAGATCGAGGGATTAGGGTTGGATAAGGCCATCTCTCTGGTAGAGGAGATGCTTGCGATTGCGAGGGACTACGACAGCCGGGTGATCGTTGAGCTGGCCACGTTCGACGCCAGGGTTGAGTGGCGGGGGGTGGTGAGCTCAAAAGGAATAAGAGAAGTGGAGGAGGCGAGTCACTTCTTCTGCTGCATTGAGGGCATGGCCAGGGACAGGGAGGAAATCTCAAGCCGACACTATCGCTCCAACTCCACAAGATTAGTGGATGAGATCGACGTAAAGAGGATCGCTTTAGAGTTTGCCAAAAGTGTGGTTGCTTCTCTGGGTGCAAAGAAAGGTGAGAGCTTCAAGGGAACAGTCATCCTCTCACCCAATGCTGCCGCCGAGCTGATGATGAGGCCGATCATGCATTCGATAAACGCCAATAACGTCCAGAAGGGGATGAGCAAGTGGGCCGGGAAGCTTGACGAGAGGGTAGCCTCTTCCACGTTTAGCATTGAAGATAACGGCCTGCTTGGGAGCGGCGCTGGTTCGTACTCATTTGATCGTGAAGGCTTGCCGCCTACCGCTCTGAAGATCATTGAAGATGGTTATCTGCGGACGTATATGTATAACACCTATACAGCAAGAAAAGAGGGCCGCCGCTCAACCGGTCATGCCTCCGGGGGTGCAAGAGGTCTTCCATCAATCGGCCCGACCAACTTAATCGTCAAGGCAGGGGATAAAAGCAAAGACGAACTCATAAGTGAGATCAAAGAAGGTGTGCTGGTAACCAGGTTCGCCGGCACCGCCAATCCGGTGAGCGGAGATTTCTCCGGGGTGATCAAGGGTGGATTTCTGATCGAGAATGGTGAGATCACCAGACCTCTTGTAGAGACCCTGATCGCGGGGAATATCTTTGACGCTCTGCCCCGCATCTCAGGGCTTTCGCGTGAGACCGAGCGGATAGAATCGCTGGTGGCCCCCTACATTAGAATCGAAGATGTCTCCATAACAAGCGGATAGGGATGCTTGGCAAGCAGGAGGTGAACAAGGTATGAGATTAGCCGATAATGTTTATGCGCTCTTGGATCTAGCACACCCCATTGGCGTAAATGCCGGTTTCGTTGTAACAGACGAGGGTGTGGTCATCATCGATACCGGATGGACTCACTCTTCGGCCCTGACGATCCTGGGATTTATCGAAACAGCGGCACCCGGCAAGCCCATCAAGTGGGTCATCCTTACGGAGCACCATTCCGATCACATCTTCGGCGCCAGCGTCTTCAAGGCCAGAGGGGCCCAGATCATCGCCCACAGACTCGCTAAGGAATTCTTGGAGAGCAAGGGCAAAGACTATGTCGAGGAGATGATCAAATCACGCAACAAGCTCTGGCAGGAGATGGCGACGATGCCCCAGGGCTACGATTTCGGCAGGACGTTCTTCCAGAAGGTTGAACTTGTGCTCCCCGACAGGACGATAGATGAGACCACAGATCTCCATGTAGGCGGCGAAGAGCTAAGGCTCATACCCACGCCGGGGCATCTCTTGGACTGTATCTCAGTGTATCTGCCCCGAACGAAGATCTTATTCGCAGGGGATACCATCTACTCCGGGTATCCGCCTACCACCAGATTCGGCGATGCAAGCCAATGGAGGGAGTGGATTAAGTCGTTAGAGGGATTGAAGGAACTTGAGATCGAGGTGATTGTGCCCGGTCACGGCCTCTTATGTGATAAATCTGAGATCGAGCAAAATATCAGATACCTCGCTAAACTCCTGGAAGAGGAGGGCAATGAAGATGAAAGGGTGATCGAAAACAGGGAATAATGCTTGGGAGTGAAGTTGCCAAAATAAAGAAAGGTCAATCTAACACTTGCACTATGCTTTTATTTAGGAAGAGGCGAAGATGAAACAAAAGACAGTCTGTGGGCTTCTCATCGGTAAGGCCAAGTCAGCGGAGGGAGCTGAGAAACTGGCCCGAGCGTTCGAAAACTGCCCCTATGTGGCATTCATCGGTGCGTTTGACGATCAGTTCGTGGCGGCATACTTTATCCCTGAGAAGCATCTGTGGTGGTTAGAGTCTATTCGAGACAAACCAGAAGAGGCGATGAGATCGCTCAAAAGCGCCACCTTGCTGGTAACGGATGAGGTGAATATCACATATCCTGAATTTGAGATCAGATTGCCACAGGAGAAGCTTGAGGTCGCGCCCTGTGGAGTAGTCTGTAAGGAGTGTTCCCTTTTCGAGCGCTGCTCCGGCTGTCCGGCGACGATCTACTACAAAGGAGACGACTTTGCGGAAAATGGATAAGTTCATCGCCCCCTGCGGGCTTTATTGCGGTTGGTGTTCCTACCACTATCGCAAAGGAACAGAGACAGGTCATTTGAAATGCCCCGGCTGTTGGGAGATGGAGCGGGGTGAATGTGAAATCCGGGACTGTGCCCAAGAGCAATCGCTTAGCTTGTGCACCTTCTGCTCTGACTTCCCTTGCTCAAGGCTGTATGACCTGTATTCCAAAATGAATCTATTCTTTGATAATATAAGGAAGGACTTTCCCCAAGGACTCAGACAAGAAGGATCAAGACAAGGGGGGTGGGTTGTATGACAGCTAAATAACAAGGAGTTTCCAAGTGGGCATGCTATTTCCGCTATCGCGGCGGGGTCAACAGTGACCTTATAGCTGTAAACGATCGGGAGCAGAAAAGAGGTCAATAATGAGGAGATCAAACATGAGGCATCATATTCTTGTCTTGCACTTCGGGGCCCAGTGCCCCTGGCATCTGTGGGTCATCGAGCAGGCCAAACAAGCTGCCCAAAAGCTCAACGCCGAAGTTGCCATCAGAAATGTAATGGATCATCCGGAGCTTGCTGAGAAGCAGAAGATGTTCTTCCCCTTCATGACCATCATCGATAGAAAGATTCGGCTTTCTGGGCCAATGAGGGCGGAAGAGCTCATCCGGATCGCCAAGGAGGGCCCCGAACGCAAGCCCGTCTTACCGATAGCCCACGGGGAAAGGACTGAGCCCCATTTGATCCGTGAGTTAACTCCAGAGAATGTTAAGACCACGATCCCCCTCTGCATTGCTGGCGTCCGACCGATCGCTGATCGCGAGAAGGCCCTCTGGCTGCAGGAGATGCTCAATAGATCTGGGTGCTCTCTGCTTGGCTTTATCGGTTTCAGAGGGAAGGAGGCCAAGGGTGTTGTAGAGTATCTGCCCTCGAACCTAGTGCCATATCCCCTGCCCTGCAAGAACCCCTCAATAGCTTTCATCACCTGTATTTACCCCACAGAACCTGATATCGACTGCAAGAGCCAGGTGCTGGAAAGGCTGGTCGATTACCTAAGAGGTGAGAACTACAAAGAGCTTCAGGTTGTCGCAGGAGAAAGAACTCCATATCCCAATGGACCTGTGGTTTTCTTCAAGAGGCATGGATTCGTCGAGCTTGAGGAGATCGACCTGGTGGGGCTGGGGGAAGCAGGCGAGGAGAAACTGATCTTGATGCACAAGAGGCTTTGATCTCCCATGGTCGGTTCGCCAATACGGAATTGGGGTTGATTTGAAGTCTTAAAATGGGTTTTCTGAACCAAAGAAGTATGCAGCAGGTGTGAAGGATGCGAGGCGGGGGCTCTTAGTAGTATTGGGAAGTCAACTAGATGACCCCACCCTGTGCGAGACAAACCGAGGACAGTGGGACTTAACAATGTCATCCCTGGCACAGGGCATGATATTAAATGACGCAAATGTCCCGACGTCTTAACTTAGATTACGATGAAAGGAGCAAGTAATGAGAACAAGTCAAGCAGAGTTCTATCAGAGGGCGGAGGAGTTCATCTGCAGAATGATGGAGGAGGCTCCCGTCGCTGCCACCCAACTGGGAGACCATCGCTTCGACGATCGTCTAGCGGATTACAGCAAGGCCAGTTTAGAGCGGCAGCAGCGGAGGATAAAGGAAGCGCTTTCTGAGATTGAGGGCTTCGATACAGCGGATTTTGAGCTCGACGCTAAGATCGATCAGCGGTTGATGGTCCAGATCGCCAGGTCGCTCCTGCGCAACTTTGAGCATGAGAGGCTGCAACCCCATCGGCGTCATCCGGGCACTTACGCTGACGAATGCCTTGGGGGGGTCTTTCTGCTCCTTATTCGGGAGTTCGCTCCCCTGGAGGCGCGGCTGGAAAAGGTCCTGGGGCGGCTTAAGGCTACGCCTCAAGTGCTGGCTCATGGCAAAGAGAACATCGAACCAGATGCAGTCCCCCCCGTGTGGAATGAGGTAGCAATAGAGAGTGCCGAGCAGGGACTGGCGCTCTTCACGATGCTCATCCCCGCCCTCGCCGGGCAGGTCCCGGAACTGCAGGCGGAGCTAAACGAGGCGAGCAGCAAGGCAGCCGAGGCGCTACAGGATTGGGTCAAATTCCTAAAGGAGCAGGTCTCCCCCCAGGCTCAAGGGAATTTCGCCATTGGCCAGGACCTTTTTGAAGAGCTTCTCCGGGAAGATCACCTGCTCGATTACACCGCCGAGGAGCTGCTTCAGACAGGCTGGAAGCTCTTCGAGGAGACAGAGGAGCAGATGGAGCAAGTGGCCAGGGACATAGATCCGACGAAGAGCGCAAAGGAACAAATAGAGGAGGCCAAGTCCGATCATCCCGGAGCTGATGAACTGATGGATGTCTATCAGAAGGAGATGGCCGGAGTGCGTCAGTTCGTCCTCGATCGTGACATCGCCACCATTCCTGCGGGCGAATCTTTGAAGATCGAGCCGACGCCCCCGTTTTTGTGCGGGGTCATCCCCTATGCCGCCTACATGCCGCCCGGACCGCTGGAGGAGCAGCAGGCCGGGATCTTCCTGGTGACGCCGGTTGACCCTAATAGCCCGCCGGAGGAGCAGGAGGAGAAGCTAAGAGGGCATAACTACGCCAAGCTTCCGGTAACCGCCCTGCACGAAGCCTATCCCGGCCATCACCTGCAACTGGCTTACGCCAACACCGTCGGCTCGCTGCCGCGCAAATTGGGCGCCTTTATCTCCACTTTGTTCGTCGAGGGCTGGGCCTTCTACTGCGAGGAGCTCATGGAGCAGCTCGGCTATATCAACCAACCCCGGCAGCGGCTTGGTCGGTTAAGCGATCAACTGTGGCGTGCGGCACGGATCATCCTCGACGTCTCGCTCCATACGGGGAAGATGACCGTCGAGGAAGGGATCAACTTCCTGATTGATAGAGTCGGTCTGGAGAAAAGCAACGCTCAGGCCGAGATCCGCCGCTATACGATGAGCCCGACCCAGCCAATGAGCTACCTGATCGGGAAGCTGGAGGTAGTGAAGACCATCGACGAATACAAGCAGCGGCACCCAGCCGCCTCGTTGAGAGAGACCCACGATGCCATTCTTTCCTGCGGCTCGCTCCCGCCGCGGCTGATGCGGGAAAGGCTGTTTGCTAACTAAGGAGATTACTCGATGATTCGGTTAAAGGATCTTTTCTAGGACTTTCTCAATTTTTGGGAAACGGATCAAGGCAAAGGCCGGGATGAGCAGCTCAAGCTCTGGCAAAAGTTGTACGAAGCAAAACATCCTGATGTCTTCCAAGTTTATTTCTCGCACCGACCTCAACTAGGAAGGCATCGTGGATATCTACGGCTTGGTTCAGGTGGGGGGAACTTTGGCAAAAGCCAGAGCCTCCAGTTAGGTGAATAGCCCGGGATCAGCTAGCAGAGGTAACAAAAGTCCAGATTGTTCTATCGGAACACAAAAAGGTGGGGTCGAGAGGGAAATGAAAATCGAACTTGACGGGGACTGGGACTTGATGTATACTATGTAACAATGATAGGATCTGGGGAGATTTCCACGAGGTGCCTCTCCAGTTGCATTATACGGAATCTTTCCGCATAATGCAGCCCCACAAGGGAGTTAGGCGGAGAGTTTCCGGCTAATAATTGTTAGGTCCTCGATTATGGATTTGATTCTGCATATTGCCAAGCGGAACGACTGGGAGAAGGCCAGGTCGTCTGGAAGTTACCGAGCGGACACGTTGGAGTCCCAGGGGTTCATCCATTGTTCCACGCCTGAGCAGGTTATCCGCGTGGCCAATTTTCTACTCCGTGGGCAGGACGACTTGGTGTTGCTGTGCATCGACAGCAAAAAGCTTGGGGCTGAGATCCGGATGGAAAATCTGGAAGGAGGCGACAAGCTCTTCCCTCATGTCTATGGCCCTTTGAACGTGGAAGCTGTGGTCAAAGTTGTGGATTTCAAACCTCAGACTGACGGCACTTTCGTCTTGCCTAAGTGCTTGCCGGGTGATCAAGGAGCATAGCAAGCGTTTCGGAATGGTCCGGGCTTGGGGTGTGAGAACAATTGAACGGACCTAACAAATCGTTGCAGCGGACGCGCTACCCGCGCGCCGCTGAACTCTGCCGTTATCGCGCCAAGGAAAGCTTGGCGTGTCTTATGGGGTGGAAGTCCCCATCGGGAAAGGGTTAGCCACCCACCCGTATCGAGTCTTGCGCCTGTGGCGGGGCTGGTAGAACCAGCGAACAAAGCAGGTGAAGCGTAGACAGAGAATCCTGTAGGCCGTAGGGGTAACCGCGTACCCCCTGCCTTCGCAGGGGCAGGCTCTGAAGTGCTGGCCTTCGAGATGAGTTTGTTGCGGACGCCGAGGGTTTTAAAGTGCATCGAAGGCAATACAAGAGCATCCGTTATGGCGAGGATGTGAAGGTCCGCCGGAGTCCACAGGCCATGGCATGCAGGAAGAGACGCGCCTAAGAACTTGGGAGGCCCCATGGGCTCCTGCAGGTGGGAGGTGCCGGCGTAGGGTATACAGTTGCTGAGACACAGAAGGGGAAACCCGGAAATGGAATTAGGCTGGAACCTAAGCGAAGGCAGGGAAAGCCTGGTAGGAAGGCGGAGGATTACTGTAAAAGGGAAAGCCCGCCGGATGCTTGTGGGGAGTCTTATCAAGCGTAGTACTCGGAGGTAGGGAAAGCCTACCACAAGGGGAAGGACTTGACGGGAGTACGCAGCCCGCAAAGGAAACTTATGCCGGACATTGTAGGATCGGAACAACGTAAGCAAACCTCACTGCGGGGAATAGCAAACAGGGTGTGAGCCGGTAACGGCTACAGCCTGCGCGGAAGCGAGTACAACCGAGGAACCGGATGCGGGCAAACTGCACGTCCGGGTCTGTGCGGGGGGCGCCGGGTAACCGGCGTTCCTACCGCGGAGCACTATGAATATAATTGGATTAAAACGCGGAACAGTTGAAGTTGTGCCATATAGATCTGAATGGAAACAGTTCTTCAACGAGGAAAAGAATATAATCCTGAATGAAATTCGGGACTTCGTTGTCGATATCCAACATGTTGGGAGCACTGCTGTTCCGGGGCTGAAAGCTAAGCCGATTATAGATATTGCTATTGCGATCAACTCAAGATCAGTGATTCCAGAAATATCAAGACGATTAGAGACCATCAGATACATTGATCGAGGCGATGGGGGAAAAGATGGTGGTTATCTTTTTATCAAAGAACTCGCGCCTGAAGTGCGAACAATTCATCTTCATGTGATGGAAATAAGTGATCCACAATGGAAGAACTACCTTGATTTTCGAAACATCCTGCAAACTGACAAAAGTCTTAGAGCAAGGTAGGCAAACTTAAAAGATGAACTTAAGAAGCAATATTCTGATGATCGGAAATCTTATACTTCAGGAAAAAACGTTTTTATAGAAAATGTGTTGGAAGAAATCAACGAAAAAGAAAAGTGCTAACCAGACGATGGAGCGAACGGCGTTTCGTCGTCGGTCATCTTTATGTCAGGCAACACTAGTTGACGGAGGATCGTAATGGAAGGCTGCGTTTACGAGGACAAGTATTTCAAAGTAATTAGCCCCGAATTTCCTCTCAACTGCCGTGATGATGGCGGCCATTTGATATTGATCAAGAAAGAGAAGGTAACCGACAGATCCGACATGACTTATCAAGAGGCAATTGATTTCATGAGAATATCCATGGCCGTTGGTAAGGCAATGTACGAAGTTCTTGGAATTGAAAGGATGAACTACGAGGACCTGGGCAATTGGGGCGTGGACGATGCGGGTGGTGCCACAATGCATCTTCATTTCTTCGGCAGAGCGAAAGAGCAGATACATCAGATTAGAGGCCATCATATGTTTTTATATCCAAAAGGGCACAAGATATATGAAGGGCACTTGAAACCCTTCAAAGATGAAGACCTCCAGCAACTGAGGTCAAGAATAGAAGAAATTCTGAATGAATCGAAGTATATAAGAATGGCTGAACTCGCAGGGCTATAACAGCTAATTGTCTAACAAATCAATCCAGCGGGCGGAGTACCGCCGCTGATTTCAATCGGTATGCGGAATATGATGAGAGTTCAATACGTTCAGTCTGCGAAGACCTTTCTGGAGGCTGCCGGCACTGATTTGCTCACGGATGAAGCTCGCCACAGTCTTGCCTTCGGCATTGCAGAACGAGTCGCGCTGGATACTCACGCATTTGGTCCCGATGATCCATGGTTCATCATACTGAAGAGTTCTGGGAAGATATGTGCGACTGCAATCCGAACGCCGCCTCATAGGACAGTACTCTCGCACCTATGCGGCGACAGAGGATTGGTGTGTTCGGAACTGGTTCGTTCGGTGCATAAGATCGACCCGACGATTCCTGGTGTTGTTGGCGAGAAGGGAATCGCAGATCGCTTTACACAAGAATGGTGTGCCGCATACGGATCGAAGATCAAGGATGTGATGACTCAGCGCATCTATCGGCTGACTGAATTGGCCAAGGTAATGTTGTCTGAGGGAGGCATGCGCCGGGCCAAGCTGGAGGACGCGGAACTCGTGATAGCATGGGCTGCTGCTTTTCGTAGGGAAACGGCAGGTGACGACCCATCCCCTACGCATGGTCACTTGTATCGCCAGAGAATCCAGCAGGGCAGCGTCTATCTGTGGGAACACGAGGTCCCCGTTTCTATGGCGGTTAGCACACGACCCACCCGAAGTGGGATCAGTGTCGGAGGCGTGTATACGCCTCCTGAGCACCGGAATAAGGGATACGCCACCTCATGCGTTGCATCTTTATGCAAGGAGCTTCTGCGGGACTACAGGTTCTGCGTACTCTACACAGACCTTTCGAATCCCGTATCGAATTCAATCTACAAACGGATCGGATTCAAGGAGCATTGTGATTCAGCTCAGTATACTTACGATCATGAGACCGCATAACAACCTCTTCCAGCGGACGCGGACAAGCCGCGCCGCTGAAGAGGACCGTTAGGTTGCGCATGAGAACAGGAGAAAGGCCAATGGGGATTGACTTGAAATCGGCAAGCAGGAAAGATATCGACAAACTGATGCCATTGTTCAAAGGTTTGTATGAATTATATGGAGGCGACATCGGCCCGCATTTCGCAGAGATTTTGCAGGAGTACATAGATTCCGAAAACCATCTCACTATGGTAGCTCTATCAGATGGTGCCGTTGTCGGCGTACTGGTCGGGAGCTACCGTCTCGACATAGACTACGAGTGTCGTACCGGATTTGTGGATGCCATTGTCGTGGACGAGGGATTCCGGAAAAGAGGAATCGGCAAGAGGCTACTACATCATTTTGCACAGTGGGCACAGAGTAAAAAATGCACCGTACTGCAAGTCCTTAACGGGAATCGTGAGTTCTTTGAGCATCTAGGGTTTGAGGAACGTCCCGCGAGATTACACCAGGTTTCCATTGAGAGACTATCAACATAACAAGGCGTTGTTATGTAAAAAGTCAA
>JALPXQ010000041.1 GCA_023271515.1 Dehalococcoidia bacterium
TTGATCACCAAGCCGGTGGCTTCCTCCAACGAAAACTGGTTCAGTGGCAAGGCCGCCCCGCAAGAGTTCTCGAACATTGGCCACCGAGAGATTAGGCAATATCTCAACCTCTAGTTGTCGTGCCAATTGCGGATCCCTTCCGTACTCCCTTGCCCAATCGAGCTTTGTCTCAGATATAAACCACAGAGCCAAAGCAGTCAAGGTAACGCCAGCTATACCAAAGAGGTAGGTCACCTGGTGGCATTTATCTGGACCCCTGAAGCGCTTGAGAACCTGCTCCTGCATCGGTCAGCAGATGTTCAACGGTGGGCTATCCGCAGATCCCTCGATCTATACCCCGATATACTGGGGGACCAGGTTATCAGGCTAATTGCCTCTGCCTCTGCTGAAACCTCCTCGCTGATACTGCATCGCCTGGCGCAGCTGGATTTGTTCATTACCAATCCAGACCCCCTGGTGGAGCTGGCACGAGGTGACAACGACCTTGACCTCAAAGCCCTTGCAGGAGCTATCCTTCTGCGCTCTGACCATGCGCTTTTGCCCAGCGAGATAGAATCAGTCAGCGCAACCCTTTATCCCCATATCGTTGGTTCCACGGAGCGAGGCTTTGACCTCCTGCTTCGGGTCTACGGTGAGTCCGACGCTGATAATAAGCCCATCCTTGATGGAATAGCTCACGCCTGCAACTTTGCCGATCTCCCTCGGGATCTGGCTCGTGCAGAGGGTGAAGAGGGAATCAAAGAGAGAATCAAATACTTTGGCAAGGTGTGGGGATGCGATATTCCTCGCCTGGAACGGCTCTCTCAGCCCGAAGAGGTCCTATCTGCCATAGATCAAGCCCTGGCATGGGCAATCCCGGAAGACAGCACGCCATGGAAACAAGGCTTGCTGGCTGAGCTGGAACAGGACCGAGCGCGGCTGGCAGCTTTGCGGGACATAGCCAGGGAAAGGCTTTCCAGGTGGTCAACAGAGGAGAGGAGGCTTCTTCTGGCATGCATCCTCTGCCTTCGGCGTAATAAGGCATGCCGGAGCCGTCTCATAGAGGCTCAGGATGTGCCCCGTCTATGGAGAGCACTGGTGATGAAACCCTGGCGTGGCGTTCTGGGGCAGGCACTGCGGGATTTCTTGCTCCGTGCAAAGCCGGAAGAACTCCACGCTTCACTATCGAAGGCGCTCTCTGAGGAATACTCCTATGCCGCCTATGCGTTCAGCATCCTCAATACTCTGGACACTCCCGGGAGATTTGAGCTCTTCCTGGATGTCTTCGAGGGCAAGAAGTATGGCGATGTTCTAGCTGAAGAGGCTGGTGAGCCTTTGAGAAAGGCCGGCGTGCCAGCATCCCAATATATAATTGAACACTACCCCCAAATGTCTGGGGATCTGCGGGCATTGATTCTCCATATACTGGACTCGCTTCCTACACCCCAGGTGGTAGATTTCTGCCTGGAGCACTTCGAGGATTATATGTGCAGCCGGGATCCCTCGGAATTTGTAGGGTGTCTGGGTGAAATAGGTTCCGATCGGTTCCTGGCCCCCCTGCTTCGGGAATGGAAAGAAGGCGAAGTAGGTATAGGCAGGGCTATAAAGCTGATCTCCGAGATACACAGCGTCAGGGATGAGCAGATTGACAGGGTTATTCGAGATGCTGAGAGGAGAGCTCGGCACCCGGAGGATGCCCTGGAGAGGCCTATTTCCTTGTTTCCTCTTCGCTGCACCGAATGCGGGCATACCTACCACTACGAACTAAGAAACATTTATATGGACAAGGGGGGCCAGCCCATCATCGGGGACATCATCCAGTGCAAAGGCTGCAGGAGCATCGAGACCTATGAAATGACGATTCATACTCGGTTTGGGATCATCGCCGAGATGATGAGGTTAGTGGCCCTCAAAGAGGCACAGGAGGGAGAGACATTCGACTCTCTTGATACGCCGCTCAAGGTTTACGACAAGTTTCGTCTGAGAGCCCTTGGCCGAAAGGTGAAGAGTGCTGGCGAGGCATATCATCTCCTCAAAGGCGAGATTGAAAAACACCCTCAGGATGCTGTTCTGCAAAGGCACATGGGGAATGTGATCAGAAACGGGGGGAGACCTGATCTGGCATTGCCTTACTATCTTGAGGCTATCAGGCTCAACCCCAACGATGCCGAGTCCTACCACTGCATCGTTGATACCTTCATAGAGCGGGGGCAGTACAGGGAGGCCATCCCCTACCTGGAGCGGCTCATACCGCTATGCCGTGAAAGCAAGCTGGATGAAGATTTACGGCGAGGCTTGTTTTCAGCCTTACTCAACCAGGTTAACATTATCCAGGAGGAGACCGGCCATAAGGTAGAGCTTTTCCCACTGGCTAAACCTGATGACCTGCGTGAGGCAAAAGGGCCTATTACTCTCAACATCCGCTCATTCGACCCATCCGACCCCGAAGGCTTTGAGTGGCTATATCATGCATTTCGCTATGGCAGGGCTCCTAAAGAAGCAATAAAGTCGGACTTCACACTTGAAGCGAGTCGGCCTCCAGAAGTCTTACGACAATCCCCCGTCCTTAGACCAGTCAGGAAGATAGGTCGCAATGACCCTTGTCCTTGTGGCAGCGGCAAGAAGTATAAGAAGTGTTGCGGGCGGTAAGCCCGTTCGTTTGTAATTCCGGCAGGAGACACAGCTCATTGTCTGGCTGCCTCGGAGGGCCATGGCGCTGACTAATGCCTTGAGGCATATGGAAGCAGGGAAGTAACTACGTTACCTTGTTCGAAGGTAGGGGGAGCGATGGTGAGATATAACGAAGAGGGTGTAAAAGCCCTCGACAAAGTGCATGACTTGATTCAATCCTTCAACTTGCCTTTCGCAGCGGCTCGGAAGTTCAATGCGATAATGGATGCCATCGAAATGCAGATAGAGGACTGTCACTATAGTCCGGCAGTAATAGACTATCTATGCGAATCCATATTGGCGCTGGCTGATCAGTATGAGTTAAAAGAGCAGCGTGCTAAACTCGAAGCCGTCCTGACCGCATTTGGCCGGGACTTGGAAATATGGGACGTTTAGCCTCAGTCCTACATGGTCACTCAATGATGATATGCTAACATGGGTAGTGTAGAACCTGCCTTACTGTGTGGCATATCTGTGTAAGCTCATGGTTCGGGCTCCGTCCCTTCATCTCGACCGGGATGAATCTCGCTCAAAGTAAAGACGGGGTAAACAATTCAGCGTTTTGTAAAGCGACCGAAGCCATTTTTGTGTATCTTCGGATCTACTGAGGGCCCTCGATCAACTCGATCCCCTCGTCTTCGAGCCACTCCAGCACCCGCTCCCGGAGACGGCTATCACTGAAACTAAACCACCGCTCTCGCTCTATCGGGTTATCGGCCAAAACATCCTTGAACCGGCGGAAGGGGCGTCGCCCGCTGATGGCCTGCCAGAGTCGCTCCCGTAGCCGCTGATTCCGGACCGTGGTGATAAACTCTTCCATGTCGCGATAGGCATCACTGGATTGGGCATGCGGTACCGAGATGTATCGCACGCCGAAGCTCTGCTCGATCTGGTTCGCCTCCCGCAAGGCATCCTTCTCCCATTCAGGCAATGAAAGCCGGTTCAAGATGGGGGTGATGTCGACCTCCTCACGAGCTATCTCGTCAGGTCGGGCCTCCTCGTAGATCTGCTCAAGCTGCTGGCGTATCTCCTCGGTCACCATCACGGTCTCGCCCGTCTCTAGATCCAGATAGTAGCTCCGCTCCCACGATGTGTCTTCAAAGGCCGCCTCCAGTTCCGAGAGATTGACCTTGAACCTTCGTCTGATTTGCCCCCTGCTCATGTCATGCCTCTATCCTCTTGATCAATCCTTGATTAGACGGCTTATTCAACACTCGGGCTCGGAAGAAGGGAGTCACTTAGATTGCTTTCCTTATGGCAAGAAATGAGGTTCATCTCTGATGGCTGCTAGACATTCCGCTACAGATAATTCGGTATAAATCTCCCACCACTGCCCTGTGTGTCTCATATATGAGAGATTAAAGAATCCGTTGCCAATGTACCTTAGGCGGGCAAACTTCTCCTCAAAAAATGGGGATACGGCATTTGGACCAGGACAACGATACTTTGCACAGAAATAAAAATAATTGCGGTACCACATCGCATAGATGTCCACGACGTAGTTAAATGGTTCTCATACAATAAGCTTGTCCTCCTCGGTTATGAATTCTGACTGGAGCTTAACACGTAAATAGTAATCAGTCAATAGCCCGCTGAACAAAACATAGGATTGTTATACGTGGGTAGCGCCAGTAAGCTAGCACCAAGGCCTTCGAGAAAGTCTTACCTCCTGTCCTGGTTGGTTGTGGTAGCCTGTCACCTGTTTTCTGGCATTGGTTATGGAATCTACCCTGGCGAGGTTCCTACTTCAATCATTTGACACACCACAGTCAGCTCGGTGCCGGCAGGTCATCAATCTTCTCGATCATCAGGCGCAGGAACTCGGCGACGGTGTTTAGAGTGTCTTCGTCCACGTTCTCGAAGGTATCTGTAGGCCAATGCCAGTTGGGCGGCACTCCACGCTCGTCCAGGCCTAGCATGGATAGCGCCTGATAGCCGCGCACCAGTGCGGCGCTGCCGTCGGTATAACCGGCGCGGTAGGGGGCAGGCCGGATAGCCGGATTCGGGTGTTCCGCAGCTACTTCTTCAGCCAGGCGCACCAGTGCTGGCTCGGCGCGGTGGGCGAAAAACATCCCCTCGACCACGGCGTAGATGGCCTGCCCAGCGCCGCAGTTATCAGGGCAGAAGACAAAAGCGTCACCCACTTGGGCATGATGAGTGCCCAGGAACTCAACGGATCCGTTGGCCGCCACTTCCTCGCAGCCGGTAAGCACTGTCCACAGCTCGGTATGTTGCAGAGGGTAGGCAGCAAAGTGTTCGGCGGCGGCCAGCGTGCAGGCTACGCCCGAGGCATTGTCGTTGGCCCCGGCAACGAACTCCCCCGTCCGCTCCCGCTGGATAAGCAGCGCTTCGATGTAAATCAGCACCAGTCCCAGCGGCAGCGACAGCCACCACTCCAGCCGCCAAGGAATGCTTAGTCCGGGAACAAAATACGCCACCGTGCCGACCAGGTACAGCGCAGCCAGGGCGACAAGCACCCACACGCTCAGCAGATAGGTCGTCCGGAAGCCGGCCACCTTATTCGGATGATGCGCCGAATCGCTGCGAGCGGTATCAAGGTGGGCCAAGCAGACCACCCGCCGCCTCACCTCGCCCTGGGGGCGCAGCATGCCGATCACGTTCTGGCTCTCACGTTTGGGCATCAAACGGGAGAGGAAGGGGCGGTTATCGTTCTCGGCGATGGCCGCCACCGCTGCCACGGTTGCCAGCACCAAGCCCAGCGGCGGCCAGACGAGGTATAGAACCACTCCTAAGAGGGCCAGCAGGTAGCCAAGGAAATTGAACCAGGTCCAGGTGGTGGGTGAGCGGAAGTGCTGGAGCGTCACCTCCAGCCCCAGGCTGCGCAGGAATTCAGCGCCGTAATCCGCCGCGGCCCGCTCCTGGGGGGATGTTGCAGGCCGGGCCCCGATCTCCACTGCCAACTGGCGGATGTGTTCGGAAGGCTTCTTCATTCCGTACCTCCTGCCGGGTCACCTGACGCAGCACATCTAGAACAACTCAAAAGCGATGATGTGCCTCTTCCCATCGTCCTCGATGCTCACTTCAGCCCCCTCGGCGCTCTCCAGATAGGGCACCGCTTTTCCATCGATTCTAACCCGGTGAGGTTTGACCCACTTGCCAAGGACGGCGAGCTCTCTCTTCTCCGGCGAGTAGTTTCCCTCCCTCTGATTGATCTGAATCTCCAGTTCATTCTCCCGGATGCCGGCGGTTATGCGCCTGAGGGCGAAATCTCCCTCCAGGCTTTCGCCATCGTCTTCGTACCAGAGGAATTCCCCATTCCCAGGGTAAACCTCCAGAGTGACTCTGTTAATCGGTCTCTCGCCGACGAAATTCATCGGGGGCCAAGTCGGTATGATCGCCCCGGCTTTGATGAAAATGGGAATTCTTTCCAGGGGTGCCTCGGCGATAAGCCTGGCTTTCCCCTTCCTTTTTTCACCCGTCCAGTAATCGTACCACTCGCCCTCGGGCAAGTAAACTTCCCGTTCAGTAGCTCCCTTCTCACAAACTGGCGCAACGAGCACGGAAGGGCCGAAAAGAAACTGGTCGCCCCTGTAGCAGTTCTCATCGTTGGGGTAATGGAGGAACATAGCCCTCATCATCGGCAGGCCATTCTGTGTATGTTCCCAGAAGAGGGAATAGACGTACGGGAGCAAGCGGTATCTGAGCTCGATGTATCTCCTGGCGATCTCCTCAACCCTCCTCCCAAATGCCCATGGTTCGCGTCTCCCACTAAGATTTGAGCTGTGGGTCCGGCAGAAGGGGTAGAAAATCCCCACCTGGATCCACCTGGCGTAAAGCTCAGGCGAACAGCGGGCTAAGAAAGGCTTTCGCAGGGCTAAGGGGGCAAATCCTCCGATATCCGCCCCAACGAACGCAACCCCGCTCAAGCCCAGGTTCAGAAGCATCTCGATGCTTAAGTTTAGATGATCCCAGGTGCTGATGTTGTCACCCGTCCAGACCGCTGCGTGACGCTGGATCCCCGCGAAACCCGATCTCGACAGGATGAAGGGTCTTTTCCCTTTGGCGAAGGATGTGAAAGCGTCCCCGGTAGCCCTGGCTTCGAGTGTGGCGTAGGCGTTTCGAACGCCATCGAAGGGTGTGTTCTTCCCGCCGTCGTAGAAGGCTACATCGTTCGTTTTGACAGGGAAAATCCGTTCCAGAACCGGCTGCAGGATATTTCCCAAGAGCTGCAATGCTGGGGGAAAGCTTGGGGCAAAGAGATTGTAAGTGGGTTCGTTCATGTCGTTCCACACCCCTGCCACTCCCTTGTCCAGCAGGCTCTGGTGCAGTCCAGCCCACCACATCCTCACCTCCGGCCTGGTGAAATCGGGGAATACGCCTTTGCCCGGCCAAACGTAGCCCACAAAAAGTCTTCCGTCCTTTCTCTTAACAAAACAATCTTTCCGAACACCGTCTGCGTACACCCAAAATTTCGGGTCGGCTTTCATACCGGGGTCGATTACCGCCACTACCCGCATTCCCAGGTTTCCAAGCTCCTTGATCATCCGCTCGGGATTGGAAAACCTTTTCGGGTGCCAGGTGAAGCACCGGTAGCCATCCATGTAGTGTATGTCCAGGTGAATCGCGTCGCAGGGTATTTGTTTCCTTCTGAACTCTCTGGCAATCTCCAAAACCTCAGCCTCACTTTGGTAGCTCCACCTCGATTGGTGATAACCAAGCGCCCATAAGGGGGGCAGAGGCGCCCTACCGGTTAGTCCCGTGTATTTCCTCACCACATCGGCCGGGCTCGGTCCGAAGATCAAGTAATAAACCACTTCGCTCAGGCCATTCCCCTTCGAGCTTATCCTCAGATCTCCGCTTCCGGCCCCCATGTCGAAACAGCTCTCGTGGGGGTTATCCAGGAAAAATCCGTAAGCGACGCCTTTCCTCAACGCCAGGAAGAAAGGTATGGAGAGGTATAGCGGGTCGGTGGCACGATTGTAGGTATAGGGATCCCTGTTCCGCATCACCAAATGAGCCCCGCGCTTATCGAATCTCCCCGCTTTTTCCCCAAAACCGAAGTAATGCTCATCCGGCGGCATCTCATTCAGGATGGAAAACTCGTCCGGTCCGAAGTTCAATGCCAGGGTGCCAAAAACTTTCTTCCCGTCAGCCCAGAGTTCCATTCGGGAGTCTCTCTTATAAATAACTAGCTCGACATTCCCTTCCCTGGCGCCCAACTTCTCCTTGTCCTGAGTGATGTATGGTTTAACTCCTTTCGATTTCCGTTTCACCACCCAGGACCTTTCCTCAGCGAGCTCTATTCCCGCCCTCACTTTCACCATACCCTCTCCCAGGAAATCCAGGCGAAGTCTCCCTCTGTCACACCTGATATCCAGAGTTGTTTCAATCTCCCGGACTGCTAGGACCCGTCCCAGCTCCATAATCGCGCTCCATAATCCATGTATTCAGCCCACTGACTATTTCCGGAACGGATATTTGAGGAATACGAGGAATCCGACAAAGACCAGGATTCCGGCTACCGGTCCAGCAAGTGTAACCCCAAGTGGCTCTGCTGCGGTTTTACCAAAAAGATGGAGCAGCAGAGTGAAAATCAGAGCAGAGACGCCAATCCCCGACTTTTGCACTAATCCCTGAACGCCATAATAGATTGCTTCTCTTCTAAATCCGGTTATTATCTCATCATGGTCAATTATATCGGCAATTATTGCGTGATTCAGCATCAAGAAGCTGGAAACCGCCACTCCCATCAGAGCGATGAGGAATAATCCATGATAAAAGGGTGCGAATGGAAATACTCCAATAGTACCAAGCATAGACGCCAGAATACTGAAAAGGAGCATCGAAGCGGCGAAGACGGTTTTCTTGCCAAATCTTTTTGCCAGATAATTGATTATGGGGAAGGACAGCAGCGCTACCCCGGTCATCATACCCAATGCGTATCCTGCCCATTCCTCCCCCACCCCCATCAATACCGTTACTATGAAAGGAACAGCGGCGGTGACAACGGCAATTCCCATCACCAGGAAAATGGCAAATGCAGAGACATAATAAAGAAACGGCCTGTTCGTGAAACAATGCTTTATCGCTTCGGTAAGGGATAGGCTCACCTCTTTTGCGCGGGACCAGGGGGTTTCTCTGACAAATACCACCGGCACATAAAAACTGATAAAGGCGATAGATCCCATTACAATGGCCATTACGCCAAAATCAAAGTGCTCTACCAGAAAGCCGGAGCCCAAGAAGGCAATAAAGAGGCCCAGGATACCGAAGATGGCCAGATAGGTTGCTAGATTTATCCGCTCACTACGGGCGGAAACGATCTCCGGGAGAAGCGCTAGATGGGGGGCAACCACAACGGTGAAGAAAATCCAGAAAAAACCGAGCACTACCGCTAAATACAGGGCATTTACTACCGATTCGGCGGCAACGGGTGGATGAAAAATGAGAATCCAGGATATGACCAGGAACGGGGTGCCCACGGCAATAAATGGGATTCTCCTACCAAAGCGGCTTTTCGACTTATCACTGAAGTGTCCCACGAGGGGATCGGCGATGGCATCCACGACCCTGCCGAAGAAAACGACATACCCCACAAGCAGGACAGGCGCAAAAACCATCCCTTCCGGCGGTGCATAGAAAAAGATTATCCACACAACCGCAAGCTCGCCGATAAGCATTGTGCCCGTATACCCAGCGCTGTAAGCCAATCTCCTGAACAAACTCAGATTATTTCCGTTATTCATAACTCAACCTCCCTCTATAGTTCCTCTTCCTGGCTTTCCACCTGTATATCCCTGCGATGCAATTCCTGCAGGAAGGCGTCCGGGTCAACGGCTCCTTCTGCTTCGGGGGCGAAAACCCCGTATCGCTTTATCTGGCCTCTGCCCGTCATGTATGTCCCAATACTCAGGGGAATACCGGTGAGCCTCCTCATATGGTCGACGGCAGTATAGGCTAGCCTTACTTTCTTTTCTCCCCTGTAACCGGTTACCTCCACCCTGATGCCTGAGATGGCTTTCTCTTTATTAACGGGGAACAAGGGTAAGAGGGCCTTCATCAGTTTGCCCAGGGCCTGTTTCTTGGCCGGGGTATTGGTTAACCCCAGCGAGCTGAGCAGTCTGGTCAGGTTATTGAGGTAATTCTCCACCAGGCCGCCCTTAAGGACAACCTCCTTTACGTCTTGCAGGTAAAGGGGTATGGTTACCGGCTCTGGATGTCCCAGGTGATAGGTATGAATACGACCTAAAGGCGGGGGAAATCCTGCTATTTCTCCTTCCGACCCCGCCTTTATTTGTATAGTCCTGCCTCGTTGGTAAGATGGGACTAACCTGCTAAAAATGTGAATAGTGTGCAAAATGACGGCGAACCCGGTTGAGTCGCCGGCGCTACCGGCCCAGTAAATACGGATAGATTCAGTCTTTTCCAAGGCATCGTAGCCCTTGCGGGCCAGGATGTTGCTCAATCCGGGAGTCCAACCCATACCGGTGAGTACTTTACGTCCCTTATCGCGTGCCGTCTGATCCAGTTGAATAGCGGCGGAAACGGCATCGTAATCGTCACAAATGCTCACGTAGTCTACCCCGGCTGCCAGGGAAGCTTCTACAATCGGTTTTTCAAAGCGGTAAAAAGGGCCCAGCGCTCCCGCAGCCACCGTATGACCTTTTAGAACGTTTACCAGGTCCTGGTGACAGGTTGCGTCTACCTTTTGTACCCTTACTTTCTCCTCGCCCAGGGAAGAAGCCAGTTTCTCCGCTGCCGTCGTATTCAGATCTGCAATGGTGATTCTTTCTACTTCGGGGAACCTGACAAGGTCCTTGACCGCCTCAGATCCCATATCTCCTGCCCCACCTAAGACAATAACTTTCATCCTGCCCTCCTGATCACCCTGCCTGGCTTTTGCCCTGCTACATAATTCCCATTCTTGACAATCATGACTCCATTGTTGAAGACATACTCTATACCGTCAGGCCTCTTGCCGGTATCCTCGATTGTGGTATTATCCCGGATGGTCTCCCGATTAAACAACACAATGTCGGCACTTTTCCCCCTTCTTAAGACTCCCCTATCCTTTATCCCGAACCTGTCTGCTATTCTCAGAGTCATTCTATTGGACGCCTTTATCGGTATTATCCATTCTGCCTTCCACGTCATGAACCCAGATTGGACTTCCCTGTCGGTCACCAACTGGATAATGTGAGCTTCGCTCGGCGCACTCATAACTCAACCTCCCTGTCCTTAAATAGATCGGGAAAGAACATCTTGGCGGGAGCAAATCCCTCATATCTGAACTCTTCGGCAAAGGCAACACCATATTTGCTGCCGGTGTTCTCGGCCAGTTTCTTTATTGCCAGGGACGCAATCTGCTGATGATTTTCTGGATTGATTTCTTCGTGATGCAAAATGGCAGCCAGGTCAATTCCAGCATGCGAAAAGGCCATTCTTGTTTCTGCCATCGTTTGCTGTATCTGGGTCTGGTGCTTCAATAAACATTCAACCTTGGCGTCAACAAAATCAGTTATGTCTACAAACTTGTTTGCATCCCGGTTATGTTTGGCAAAAAATAGATACTCGGAAACATAGTGAGGTTGCAATCCTTGCTGCAGATGCTCCGGATAATAAAGGGGGTAATGAGAAAACGTGGCGGCCTCTGTTGCTACCATCCCAACAATGCGATGGTCCGGGTGAACTTCAAAAGGCGCGAAAGCGTTCCAGGTTAAAAGGATATCAGGCTTAGTCTG
>JALPXQ010000042.1 GCA_023271515.1 Dehalococcoidia bacterium
AGATACTGGAGAAGCCGGTGGCCGTTCTCGGTGGAGGGGCTTGTGCCCAAGCTTTCGCTGCAGAGTTTACTCTTGCTGGACACCAGGTGCACCTGTATGAACTACCGCAACTCGCCCCGCAAACCCTTGGGCAAGTTCTGAAGACCCATGAAATAGAGCTGGGAGGGGCTCAACTCAATTTCAAATGGTTCAAGAGGACAGGGGTTGGCAGGGTTCACCTTGTCACCACAGATATATCAGAGGCCTTAAGGGGAGCTGGTCTGGTGATAGTATCCATTCCAGCAAAGGGACATAAGCCTTTCTTTGAAGAAATGATTCCACACCTCGAGGATGGACAGGTGATCAGCATATTCCCCGATAATTTTGGCTCGCTGATGCTCAGAAACATGATGGACAAGAGGGGCCGCAATGTGGATGTCATCATCGGGGGATGGAGCTCCATGCCGTACGGTGTCAGGATGGTGGAGCCGGGCAAACTCGATTGTATAATGAGGATCCACGAACTCCTTGGAGATGCTCTGCCGGGCAAGGATGGAGATGAGTTCTTTGAGACCTTGAAAGGAATCCCCGCATTCGACGGCACAATAGAGCTTAAAAAGGGAGACACAATCATCGGGGTTGGTCTTTCCAATCCCAACCCGGTGGTCCATGTTCCCGGCTCGATCCTCAATGTAGGTGCCATGGAGGTCTCCGAGATGGAAGGAACTCTGGGCATACCAAAGGGCAAATACTCCATGTACAAACACGGAATGAGTCCGGCGGTTGCCAGGGTTCAGTTCGCCTTCTATCAGGAGGAAAGGAAAATCGCCTCGGCAATGGGGATTGGAATGATCGAGTATCGCGAGGACCAATTCTTCTGGAAGGGTGGTATAATGGGGGTGGAGTACTGGGCTCCATTTGTAGACGTGATTATGCCACCGATTGTCGGCCCTGATTCTGTTGAACACCGGTACTTCACCGAAGACATACCAGTGGGAACCGTCATCCGCTACCATTTAGCGAAGAAATTCGGCGTGGATGTCCCTATCATAGAATCGCTGATACAGTTAGGCTCGGCAATCTGCAGGCGCGATTTCCTCAATGAGGGGATAACCCTGAGAGAACTGGGCGTTGAGGACTTGACTAAAGAGCAGTTGATAGGATTTGTCAGAGAAGGCACAAAAGGGGTGACGCAATAATTGCCGCATCTATAGTGCGCCGCAGAAATCCAAAGACTTTTGCGGCGGCCGTAAATGGGTCCCCAAAAAGCCGGGGGCTTTTTGGGGACGACTATTGTAATAAGGAGGTCGTGATATGTCCATGGTGAAATTGCCTCGAGTTGCTTTAGGTCACTGGCCGACTCCGCTACACGAGTTGCCCCATCTTTCAGCCGCCCTCGGCGGGCCGCGCATATTCGTCAAACGTGATGACCTCTCGGGGCTTGCCCTGGGAGGCAACAAGTGCCGCAAACTGGAGTATGTGCTGGCCGATGCCCTGAAAAACGGAGTTGACACCCTCATAACCAGCGGAAGTTCACAGTCCAATCATGCTTTACAAACGGCAGCCGCCGCCCGCAAGCTGGGAATGGAGGCCTACCTGGTATTGGTCAAAGGGATGCATGTAGAGACACAGGGAAATCTCCTGCTGCAGAATATCCTCAATTCGACCGTTAATATAGTTGAAGTCGCCGATCCCAGTGAGATGTTTACCACCATGCCCAGGAAGATGAATGAACTGGCTGATGAGCTGCGCAGCAAGGGACGAACTCCCCTGGTGATCCCGGCTGGGGCTGAGTTCCCGCTGGGCACCGTGGGCTGGGTTGACGCGGCCGAGGAAATTGGCCGGCAACTAAAGGATCAAGAAATCGATGCTCAATATGTGGTCCTGGCCCACAGCGGCGGTGGTACTCAGGCGGGGTTGGTGCTGGGATTCAAACAACTGAAACTTCCTCTCAATGTGGTCGGCATCAGCACGATGTATCAGAAAAGCGCCGCTGTAAATGAGGTTGTCACCCTGGCCAATGACACTGCCAGACTTCTGGGCTTTGATGTAACCATAACCCCTGATGAGGTAACGCTCTACGATGATTATATAGGTGAAGGATACGGCATACCGACAGAGGGATGCATCGAGGCCATCAGGTTGGTTGCCCAGACGGAGGCGATCTTTCTCGATCCAGTCTACAGCGCAAAAGCCATGGCCGGGTTCGTAGACCTCATTCGTAAAGGTGAGTTCACCTCAAAGGACACCGTCCTTTTCATTCACACCGGGGGAGTGCCCGCCCTGTTTGCTTATCATCAGGAGCTTGCCGGATAGTCTGTTTAGCCACAGAGCACGCTGAGATTCTTGTCCTGGCGAGCTTGTCCCTGCGAAGGCAGGGATGCGGGGATACGAAGTTTTCTTGAAGGAGGCGTAACGTATGGCCATGACGAGTAGCATAGCCCGGTTCATAGCCACGCATCGGAAGTCCCAGGAACTATGGGAAAGATCTCTCGGGGTGAGCAGGGGCATTCATCACGATGCCCGCTTTACTCTCCCCTTTCCCATCTATACTTCACGTGCCAGCGGGGCGCGTAAGTGGGATGTAGATGGCAATGAGTATATCGACTACACCATGGGGCACGGTTCGCTGATGCTGGGCCATGCCCATCCCTCCCTGCTGGATGCTGTTTCGGAACAGATCGCAAAAGGGACCCATTACGGAACCGAGAATGAGCTGGCGCTGGAGTGGGCGGAGCTGATATGTCAGTTGATTCCCGCCGCCGAGAGGGTGGAGTTTGTGGTCTCGGGCACCGAGGCGAATATGCTCATCGCCCAGTTGGCCCGCGCTTACACCGGGAGGAACAAGATCCTCAAGTTTGCCGAGCATTTCTTTGGCTGGGCGGACCACTTTCAGGTGGGCGTAATCCCCCCCTACGAGAAACCGGTCGCCGGCCGAATTCCTCCCATCACCGGGGACGCCATTACTGAAGGCACGGTGGTTATCCCCTGCAATGATGGGGTAGCCATGGAAAGGGCTCTGGCCGGGAAGGACATCGCCGCTTTGTTCATTGAAGGGGGCGGGGCTCACTGCGGCGCTATAGGAATGCCGCTCGATCTCTGGCATACCGCACGACGGCTGACCCAGAAGTACGGAACCCTGCTCGTTATTGACGAGGTGATCACCGGCTTTCGCTGGTCTCCCGGTGGCTGTCAGGCACTGGTTGGGGTCACCCCGGATCTTAGTACCCTGGGGAAAATGGTCGGCGGTGGCCTGGCCGGTGGCGCCGCGGTCTGTGGTCGCGCCGATATTATGGAGCTGCTGAAGATAAAACCTGGAGAGGCCGAGTGGAACCGCTATCGTCGCCTGGTTCACTCCGGCACCTGGAACGCCAACCCGGTGAATGCCGCCGCCGGGGTAGCCATTCTGAAGATCATCGCCCAGGGCGAAGTCCAGAAGACGGCCGAGACCATGGCCCAGCGGTTGGTCGCCGGGATGAATCGCCAGATCGAGAAGCGAGGTGTAGAGGCCTGTGCCTACAATGCGGTATCAGCTATTCATTTGTACATCGGCAAGTGGCAAGGGGATGTTCACCTGGATACCACCAAGTCAATGCCTCCTGGGCTCATCAGCGCGCTGGATAGACATCTGCTCCTTAACGGCGTGCACCTGCTCAGGGGTATCAACGGCTGGGTCTCGGCGGTGCACACGGAAGAGGACATCGACCAAACCATTGAGGCCTTTGGGGAGGTTCTGGATGGGATGTTGGAAGAGGGGGTCATAGAAAGGAGGAACTGATGATTGAAAAGATTACAAGAGCTCTGGAAAGGGCGGGGATGCCAAAGGGAGATCTGTATGAATTGCCGGCATCTCCAAAGACATTTCCTGACGGGGCCCATTATAGAGTGGAGATCTCCGGTATCGAAACGACAAAGGTTTTAGACGCGACAATCGACGAAGCGCACAAGCAAGGGGTTCCTTTTCATCGAGCCATATCTCTGGTGCGGGGGGCTACCCTTTTTACCCGCGATCAACTGAGAGAATTCGCGAGCATTGCTCATGAAGCTCGAGTGGAGGTTATTATAACTCCAGGCCCTAGACCGCCCTGGTATACCGGCCGCCAGATTGCTACCCCTGAGGGTGCTCTTTCCGGAATGAGAATGCGAGGGATGGATTCAGTCAGAGACTATCTAATGGATATTGAACGCTGTATCGAGATCGGTTTCAGGGGCTTTCTGGTTTGGGATGAGGGGGTTCTCTCGCTGCTCAACTCAATGAAGGATAATGGAGATTTCCCCCGAGAGGTGATTTTTAAGGTGTCGATATTCGCCGGTCATGCGAACCCGGCGGGGGTTAAACTGGTGGAATCCCTCGGTGCAGATACCTGTAATCCAGTGGCTGACCTTACCCTGCCCATGCTAGCGGCCATAAGAAGCGTGGTGAACATTCCCTTAGATATTCACATCCAACTGTGGGCCTCCATGGGGGGTTACAATCGCATCTATGAGACCCCTGAGATCGCTCGAGTCGCCTCTCCATGCTATTTCAAGATGGAGTCGGGAACAGGCATGGCGATGTACATGCCCTGGAGCACTTCGGAGGAGGGGCTAGCTGAGTTAGGCCGGGAGAAGATCCGTTCGATTAAGAATATCATTGAGCTGATCGGTGAAACTCATCCAGAACTAAAGGTGTCAAACCAAGGGCCAGAGGACCTAAGGGTTCCCTTGCCGGGATGATTGAGGAGGGATCATGAAAAGGACGGTGCTCGATTTCAGGGAGATGAAAAGGAAGGGAGAAAAAATCACTTTTCTCACCTGTTATGACTATCCCACCGCTTGTCGTTGTGAAAAGGCCGGCTTTGACATGCTCCTGGTTGGTGACAGCGTAGGGATGGTGGTTTACGGGTATGCGGGGACCGTGCCGGTCACCATGGAACAGATGATTGCTCATTCTCAGGCGGTGAGACGAGGGGCTCCGAATACGTTTGTCATTGGCGACATGCCCTTTCTGTCCTATCAGGAGTCAGTCCAGGACGCCATCCATAATGCAGGGAGATTTCACAAAGAGGCTGAGGTTGATGCCATCAAACTGGAAGGCGGTCGGCGAGTGATAAGACAGATCGAAGGAATTGTGGACGCCGGTATGCTGGTGATGGGGCACATCGGCTTGACCCCTCAGAGTACCGGCCAGTTGGGTGGTTTTAAGGCCCAGGGGAGGACTGCCGAGAGCGCCATGGCTTTAATTGGCGATGCCCTGGCAGTAGAAAAGGCGGGGGCTTTTGCGATCCTACTGGAAGCTGTCCCTCCGGAACTGGGCAAGATAATTAGCGCAAGATGCCAGGTTCCTATCCTGGGGATTGGAGCTGGAATAGATGTTGATGGTCAACTCCTGATCGTGAGTGATATGCTGGGCATCTTTGAGGCCTTCACACCGAAGTTTGTCAAGAAATATGCCAACCTGAGTGGCATCATTGAGAAGGCTTTTGGCGATTACGTGGAAGAGGTTAGAGCTGGGAAGTTCCCGCAAGAAGAACATTGCTACCGAATGCTTGAGGGGGAACTCGAAAAGCTGGAGGCTCTAATCGACAGGGCGGATACCTGAGAATTCGGAATCATCGCTATACCTTCGTGCTCCACAACTCCACCTTCTTTGAGCATTTTCCCATTGACTGGAGGGATAGGAATTTCAGGAATTCCTATCCCTCGTTAACCCCTGCGTAGGCAGGGGTAAAGGGGCGAAGCCCCTTTACGAATCCCCGACATGACCTGGAAAGAAAACCAATGACCAGCAGAAGAGATCTGACCGAAGGGCATATAGTAAGAAACATCCTCTACCTCTCCTGGCCCATCGTCGTCTCCGCCTTGTTGCAGACGACGGTAGGCATCGTGGACGCCATGATGGTAGGGGTTTTGGGCCCGCAGCCCTTGGCGGCAGTCGGGATGGGCCGCTTTATCTTGATGGTCGTCTTACTCCTTGTCATGGCCATCTCCACCGGTGCTCAGGCTCTTGTGGCTAGATATACCGGGGCCAAAAACCCGGAAGTGGTAACCCGTGTGGTGGATCAGACCTTGATTTTGAGTGTAATATTGGCCACGGGCATGATGGCCCTGGGACTGGCACTCTCACCAGCGCTTCTCCGAATCATGGGTGCAGAGGAAAATGTCCTGGCATTGGGGGTGCCCTATGTGAGGATAATCTTCGGGGGCATCCTTTTTATGATGCTTAACTTCATCATAAACTCCATCCTCCAGGGTGTCGGGGACAGCAGGACACCACTTAAGATACTTCTACTGATCAACATTCTCAACATAGTTTTGAACTATCTGCTGATCTTTGGGATCGGCTTCTTCCCCAGGCTGGAGATAAGGGGAGCGGCCTGGGGGACAATTATCTCCAGGATCGTGGGGGCGGCCGTGGGAATGTGGGTCTTGCTGAGCGGGCGCTTTGCTGCCCGGACAGATATCCTCTCTCGCTTCCGGATTGAACCGGCATTGATGAGCAAGATAATGCGCATTGGGCTTCCTACCGGGCTCCAGGGGCTGGTACGCAGTGGATCTGGAATCATTCTCTTGAGGTTTGTATCCGATACAATCCACGGGACTTATGCTATTGCTGCCTTGACCATTGGACTGCAGATCGAAGCGATTTCCTTCATGCCCGGAATCGCCTTCGGCACGGGTGCCATGACGCTTGTTGGCCAGAACCTCGGTGCCGGAAAACCCGATCGAGCCAGGAGAAACGGTCTGACCGCCACATGGATAGCTACCATCATAATGTCTTGCGTGGGGCTGCTTTTCTTTATCTTTGCCGAGCAGATTATGAGCGTATTTACTGAAAGTGCTCACGCAATCGACATCGGTGGCGACTATCTCCGCATAATGGCCTATTCACAACCGTTCCTGGCACTGGCAATGGTTTTCTCCGGGGGGCTGCGGGGGGCCGGTGATACTAAGACCCCCCTCATATACACCATAATTCACACCTGGCTGGTGCGCATACCCTTGATACACGTCCTGGGATTCGTGCTCAATCTGCAGACAACCGGCATCTGGTGGGCAATGACGCTATCTACCGTCACCCAGGGGCTTGCCACCTGGTGGAAGTTCCAGCGAGGCGATTGGCAGAAGATCAAGCTGTGATATTCAGATCCTCAACAGCCGCTCCAAACCGGCCTTGCTGTAATCCGCCAGACGATCGTCGAAGCGATGGTCTCCAGTTGGGTGGCAGCGACAGGAGCCTCCTCCATCATTCTGTAGATGAACCCCTCCGCCCTCTGATAGAACTCTGCTTGATCGGTCTTTTTCATTACCTCCTCCTTTCATATCTCGAGGCCGATGATCACCAGGAAGACGCGGAGCGGTATGGCCACGAGAATTCCCGCAAGGCCGAATAATAGCCCTAAGACCGTCCCAATGAGGCTGAAGACCAGCCCGATCAGGCTCCCGATGAATTCGAAAAACGCTCTGATTAGGCCCATTACAGTTTGATCCGCTCTCCGCCGATCTCCCGCGCGCGACAGCTCCCGGCCAAACGTATATCGATCTCATCGGCCGAAAGCAACCCAGCGATCCTGAAAGAGCCCTCGGAGACGAACTTATCGGTCTCGACGTCACCGCCGACCCGGCAGATCCCGGCGAGCCGGGCATATTTCGCGCTGAGCCGCCCGCCGACCTTCTGTGAACCGGCGCACTTGAAGAAATCAGCCCTAACATCCCCCCACAGAGCAAGCCCCCGCTGTCTTCATCTCCCCCGCCTCGACGGCGCCCGTCACTTGGCAGGCCCCGGCGGTGGTCAGCTCCTCAGCTTTGGCGTTCCCCTCGATCTTGCAGTCAAAACACCATTTCTATGAGACCTCCGTCGTCCCGCTGAAGGTAAAATTGTCTATCTTGAGCGCCGGGACGCGGCTTCCTCCAAAGAAGCCTTCTACCAGCCTAGTATCCTTAGAAATCAATGATACCTGAGAAAGGGCCTTCAGGATGCTATTGGTAAACCGGAAGTTCTTGACCGCCCCTTTGAACTTGCCATCCTCAATGAGAAAGGTCCCGTCGCGGGTGAGACCGGTGATCGTAGTAGACACCGGTTCCACCACATTGGTATAGTGAAACCGGGTTACATAGATCCCTCTCTTGGTGGAGGCGATCATCTCCTCGAGCGAGGAATCCCCCTCCTTCATGAACAGGTGAAGCGGCATGGGCCCATAGCTGTTGGGAGCAGGCAGCCCATGGCCGGTTGATTGCTTCCCTTCCTTCCCGGCAGTATAGGAGTCATAGACCACCCCCTTAGCCATGCCGTTTTCTATCAGGACGACCTTCTGTTTGGGCACTCCCTCAAAATCAAACGGAATCGGCATCCCCTGAGGGCTGAGACCATCATCCCAGATGGTGACGTTCTCTCCCATAATCCTCTCCCCCAGCTTGCCGCACATAAAACTTCGGCCTTCCTGAAGGGCTAAGGCGCCAAGCCCGATGTAGCCCAGGAAAGCCACCAGAGTCCCAACGGCATACGGCTCTAAGATGACGGTATATTCGCCTGGCTCAAGCGAGATCGGGGTTGTGCTGCGGAGGCATTTTCCGATCGCCTCCCTCGCCAGCGCCTGAGGGATTATATCGCCGACGTCCTTTGAGAGATAGTTAGCATACCCCGAGGCATCACCCTCGCCCGTGACCACCAGGTTGAGTTTGGCCTGCGTTAGCCTTTGCTCCGCCCAAAGGCCCAGGGAGTTAGCCACGATGAGATCGGTTGTTTCGGTGGAGAATGCCCCTGAGGCGACGATACCATTCTTTTGTGCTTCCCCAATAATTTCCCGGACCGCTTCTGACCTCTCCATGGGGGTAAACCTAGCCGTACGCTCGACAAATGTATCCGCCTTAGCATATTCAGCGGGCGAGGGCAGAGACCCGAAATCAGGGTTTTCACGCTGAGTCTCGGCAATCTCCAGAGCTTTATCCACCGCTTTCTTTAGTGACTCCTCATCCAGGCGGTTGGTGGAAGCTGCCCCTATTCTCTTCCCTGAAACCACCCTTATGGAAACGCCGGCATTTCGTTCCGCTACATTTTGATGGATGGAATTGTTGGCAAATCTGGTCAGGGCTGAATCCTCCCCGATATAGAGGATTTCAGTCTGATCAGCTTGCGAGTAATCCAGAATCTGCCTGATTAACTCTTTGCTCATTTATTCATCACCCCCACTCTTATTTCCCGGAATCTGGCCGGAGCCGTTCCGTGTCCGACATGCATTGTCTGGGAAGGCTCTCCCTTGCCACAGTTCGGCGTTCCCCACATCCTCCAGTGGCTCTTGTCACAGACAGCATCACAGGACCCCCAAAACTGGGGAGTAATCCCGGTATAGGTGGGGTTCTTGATCATTCCGCCAAGCTTGCCGTTCTTGATCTCCCAGCCTATTTCCGCGCCGAACTGGAAGTTCAGCCTCTTATCGTCTATGCTCCAGCTGCGATTGGTCTCTACGTAGATACCATCGTCTGTATCGGCAATCAGATCCTCCAACCTCCAGTCTCCGGGCTCCAAATTGATGTTGGTCATCCTGATGAGGGGTATCCTGTTCCAGCCGGCGGCCCTCATTGCACCGTTGCTTTGCTGGTTTAGCTTTGGGGCCATCTCCCGCGAAGTGAGATACCCGACAAATATTCCCTCTTTGACGATCGGTATCCTCCGGGCTGCTACGCCCTCATCATCGAAACCGAATGTCCCCAGTCCTCCGGGAACGGTGGCATCGGCAACGATGTTGACTACCTCGGAGCCATAGCGGAAGTTGCCCAGCTTCTCCGGCGTCAAGAAGCTCATTCCGGCATAGCTTGCCTCGGTGCCGAAGACCCTATCGAGCTCAATGGGATGCCCGCAGGATTCGTGCACCTGCAATGCGAGCTGAGAGCCATCGATGATCAGAGTGGTGACTCTTGAGGGGCACTGCGCAGCGGTTAGCAATTCCACTGCTTGAGAAGCCACCCGGGGAGCATTTCCCACCAGATCGAGGGACTCGATGAACTCATATCCAGCGGTAGCGAAGTTTCCCCGGAAGGAGTTGGGATATGATCTAACTTGAACCTCACCGTCTTTGACCGCCGTTGCGGCTATCCCTCCTCCACACTCGATGATCTCCTGGGAGATGTAAGAGCCCTCCGTATTGGCAAATATCTTCTTCTCCCCGAAAAGGCTCATAAAAGCCTGGGAGATGCGGACACCCTTCTCCCGCAGCAGCCCGTCCGCCTCAAGCAGGAGATCAACCCTCTTTGCCAGGGGAACGGTGAAGGGATCAATCTTGACCGGGGTGCGGTAGTCTGCAACCACCTTCTCAGCCGGGCTCAAGACCACGTTTTCCTTTTTCGTGAGGGCGCTTGCCCTGGCAATTCTAACCGCCAGGTCCGTGATCGCCTCGATCTCCTTCCTTTCTATTTTGGAAGTTGAGGCGAATCCCCAGGCACCGTCAACGACTACCCGCACCCCACAGCCGTGGCTTTCGTTGTATCTAATCACCTCTGCTGCTCCGTTTTTCACCTCCAGAGTTTCTGATCGGCGTTCTACAACCCTCACCTCAGCGAAGGTTGCGCCCTTAACCGTCGCCAGATCCAGTGCGCTGCTTACTAAATCCCTCAAAGCGAGCCTCCTTTCTTATCTTGAGTAAATCATAACTTGACAAGATAGTCAGGGGGATTCTCCCCCTGAAACCCCCTTTTCCTCTCGCTTAGTCATTTTGATACATACTGCATTCGTATGATTGCTTTACCGACACTTCTTTGATAGGATACTACCACAATCAAC
>JALPXQ010000043.1 GCA_023271515.1 Dehalococcoidia bacterium
AAAAATACTGGACGCCGCCCTTGAAATCTTTGCAAGCAAGGGTTTTGAAGGAGCAAGGATTGATGAAATTGCAAAAACAGCCGGAGTAAATAAAGCCCTTTTATATTATTACTTTGAAAGCAAGGAAGCGCTCCTGAGCGAACTGATCGAAATAAATGCTAAAGATTTCCTGGCACAAAAAGATAAATTTTTTGATGCTTCAGTTATAACTCAGGACACATTTACTCTTGAAAAAATGAGCAATTTCATCCCAGTAGCCTTGGAAATGCTTTCTGGAAGAAAAGACAGTTTAAGAATTATGTTAAGTGAGGCAGTAAAATCAGGTCCAGCCGATACAGCATTTTTTTGATTTCTCTCAGTCACTGATGGAAGATTCTATCCGGCGAGCAAAAGAGCTGGGATTTAAACATCTGGACACCCAATACCTGAAGACAGCCTACCTTTTTATGGGCATAATACCTGTTTGTTCCTTTATAATTCTAGGAGATAAATGGGCCAAATACTCCGGGTACGATCCGGAGAATATTAAGAAAATGTTTTTCGAAATATTTAAACAGGTCTATTTAGAAATGGTACCTGACTTGTTAAGTAGAAAATAGTAAATTTTTTTGACGTTGGGATTAAATAACTAGTTGTTGACTAACGATAAGGAGGTATACAGAGATGTCCAGACAAGTAAAGGTGATGCTGGCAGTGGTGGTAATCCTGGTACTGCTGATACCCGTCCTAGCAGCGTGTCCTCCACCAAGGCTCATTGAGCCCGTTATTGAGCCCGTCGAGGAAGTGCCCAAGATCAGAATCGGGGTTATCGGCCCGATGGAGTTCATCCAGGGCGAACACAAGTGGGCAGGGGCGGAGATGGCGGCTGAGGAGATAAATGCCGTCGGTGGGGTGAATGTAGGCGGCGTGATGCGTGAGATAGAGCTGGTTAGGGCCGATTCTAACGAGATACTGTGCGTTATCGACGCGGCAATCGCCATGGAGAGGCTCATAACCGTCGACGAGGTGGATTTTGTAGTTGGTGGCTTCAGGCCAGAGGCGGTGCTGGCGATGCAGGAGGTGATGGCGGATCATCGGGTGATCTTCCTCGGCACGGGCGCTGACGACCCGGAGCTAAATATGCGTGTGGCAGCGGATTATGAGAGGTACAGGTACTGGTTCAGGGTTACGCCGGTAAATTCTGCTTATCTTGGGCGTGCCAATTTCGCTCTGGTGACCATGGTTGCCGATGTGATCAGGAAGGAGCTTGGCATTTTGATGCCAAAGGTAGCCCTGATGGTTGAAGAGGGGGTCTGGGCGGACCCCGTGATTGCCGCTGCTGAAGAGGAGCTTCCGTTGTTGTTAATGGAAGTCGTCGGGGCGTGGAGGCCATCTGGGGAGGCGACCGATGTTACGGCTGAGCTGACAGCGATAAAGGCGGCTGGTGCTCACATGATTCTGACCGTTCTGTCCGGACCAGTCGGGCTCGTTTATGCCAGGCAATGGGGTGAGCTTGAAATTCCCGCGGCTTCGGTAGGGATTAATCTGGAAGCCCACGAGATGGGCTTCTGGGAGGCCACTGGAGGAAAAGGAGAATATGAGATGACCCTAAACCTCATCGGTCGTGTGGAAATAACAGAGAAAACGATCCCTTTCTTTGACCGGTTTGTTGAAAGATTCGGTGAATACCCCATATACACCGCCGCTGGCACGTATGACGCCCTCTTCATATTGAAAGAGGCTATTCAGAGAGCGGGTACTGTTGATTCGGATGCCGTAGTTATTGAACTGGCAAAGACAGATTTCGTTGGGGTCGGGGGTAGAGTAGTATTTACGGGAATGGATTCGCCTCACCCACACGATGTAATCTGGGGGCCGGGATATGTTACTGGTCTTGGAACCCAATGGCGAGATGGGGAGCTGGTTGTTGTTTGGCCCGATGGGCGAGCCGTTCTCGGCGATAGGGTGTGGGAAGGTGTCAGGTATGCAGGCACTGTGGACTATGAGCTGCCACCCTGGATGGTAGAATACTGGAAGGGGGGTTAGTAGTGTCTCGTAATCCCCACCCGCTTGAGTGGTCTAAAGAAAGGGGTACAGATTAAGACTGCTGAAAAGTCCTTCGGAGTGTCAGCAAAAATGCAGTTTTTCAGCGGTCTCAGATTGGCCAGACCGATACTGAACGGGAGCATGAGTGAGATAATCTCATACATTGACTTCACGCATCCTGGCGCTGGCTACGACTGTTCGGAGACGTGCTGTGGTTACCCGGATATCGGGGTGTTTTCGCCCTGAGAATCGAGCCAATTACTTTTGCCGTACCGCGTGGTTTTATCTCCACTGCGGAAAAACAGGGGAAAAACATGTTGGAGTATTTGCATAAGACATTCCTGTCTGCCACAGGCAGGTCAGGCATCCATGGCAGATATTTTGTTATCTGAAGGATAGGCTTTGTCCTTACCCGAAATTCTAAATCGAAAGGAAAGCAACGAATGGCTAGCAAGAAAGTATTTGATACCCTGGCAAGTGGTATTTACCATCATCATCGAAAAATCTTACTGGCTGCGGTGATCCTGCTGTTCATTAGCGGGTTTTTTGCTTCAAGAATTGTGATAGAGGTTCACCTTGCCGGCATGTTACCGGAGGAGAAACCTCAGGTAGAGGAATTCAACCGGATCATTGCTGATTTCTATGCCGCTTCACGTATTTTCGTCGTTATTGAAGGGGAAAACGAAGGTGAGCTGACGAGAGCAGCAGCAGAGTTGGCACCAATTTTAGCCGAAGTAGATAATGTAAGAAGGGTCGATTACCGGATAGATACTGATTTCATCAAAAGGCATGCCCTTTTATTGCGGGATGAAGATGAATTAAGAGCCTCTTTCGTCCTCTTTTCTCGTTTAGAACTGCTGCCGTTCTTGCGCACTGCAAATCTGATGCTTGAAAAAGGGGTCATCGAAAACGAGGAAAGGTTTAGAACCCTGGAGGAAGAGCTCAGCGTCACTCGAACCTTAGATGGTCTGACAACCTTCCTGGCAATTGATGCTAAACCGGAGCAGGTCAGGGAGAATGTGAGGCAACTGCTGCTGGGAGAAGAGCATTTTCTCTCCCCGGATAACCAAATGTTGATCATGCAAGTCCACCCTGCCGTTTCGTTTGCTGACTATCTTGCAGCAATGGATCTGGCCCGGGCTGTGCGTGCAGCAGTTGATGAGTTTGGAGAAGGATTTCCTGATTTAAATATTGGCATAACCGGTTTAATGCCGATGCAGTTGGAGGAGGAAGAAGCATTGAGAGAGGGGATGGCGCTCTCAGCTCTGGTTGCTCTCTTCTTAATTCTCGCTTTACTGATCATCGCTTTCAGGATGAGGTCAGCACCATTTATAGCTATGATCCCGATAATTCTTGGCGTTATCTATACTGCTGGATTTATTGGGGCGGTAATTGGTCATCTCAACCTGTTCACCGCCTTTTTTGCCGTCTTACTATTGGGGCTGGGAATCAGTTTCGCCATTCACCTGACCAATGCCTTTCTTCAGGCCAGGGCTGAAGGAATGGATGTGCCGGATAGTCTGAAAACAATGTATGCCAAGGTAGGCAAAGGCGTAATAGCCGGGGCGATAACTACTGCTGTCGTCTTTTTTACTTTTGGACTGACCGGATTAGATGTCCTGGCCGAAATGGGCTTTGTAAATGGCACCGGTATTTTGATTACCCTTGCCTCTGTGCTGGTGGTTTTGCCGGCTCTGTTCTGCTTCCAGGATAAGTCTAAACGGCTCAAGTCTATATTCGGTGCTGTTCCCACTAAAACCTCCGAATTTGGATTTTTAGAAGCCGGTGGAAGGGTTTTACTGAAATATAAATGGGCTTTTGCTTCGTTTTTCGCCTTGATTACAGTCGTACTCCTCTTCTCTGCCATGCATATTGAATTTCAATATGATATATTGGCGATGTATCCTGAGGATATGCCGGCAGTTGTGACGCAAGAGCGAGTTATTGACGAGTTCGGTATTAGCCCTGATCCTTCAATGCTTATTGTGGACTCAGTAACCGAATCAAGAGAAATGGCTCGAAAGATGAGAGAGGAACCGCTGGTAGGCAGAGTAGAATCAATAGCCGATTTCATCCCTCCCGCTGATGAGCAAAAGGAGATCCGTTTACCTTTGATTCGCGCATTCAGGGCACATCTTCTGGCACTTCAAGCACAAGGCTTCGATCATAATGTAGATGTTGAGACAGTTGCAGAACTGGAAGCTGAGCTAACCCGGCTGGAGGATAATATTGCTAAAATAGAAGAGCTTGCTTATGCCGGCGGCCACAGGCGGGTAGCAGAAAAAAGCAATGCTATCATTGAGCAAGGGATCATCACCAGAACAAAAGGTCTGTTAAGTGTTCCGGCAGTGAGTAGTTTCCAGGAAAACTATATCCCGGCGTTGCATAATCTCTTACTTGAGATGACAGCCGTTGATGAGATAATTACACTGGATACCCTCCCTGCTGAAATCAGGGATCAGTTTGTGTGCCGAGATGGCGACAGTTTTCTGCTTACAATCTTCCCGCAGGGGGACATATGGGATGAACAAATATTTAGGGCTTTCAATGAGCAGGTAACTGCAGTTGCACCACGCACTTCAGGCACGCCTATATTCTTTCTCCTGCTGCTTGATCTGATTGTGGAAAGGGTAGTATGGGCTACTGCAGCGGCTGCAATAGCTGTTTTTGCCATCGTGGCTATTACCTTTAAAAGTTCCCGGACTGCTCTGGTCGGTATGGTGCCAATCATTCTGGGAGCGACCTGGATGGTAGGGCTGATGCAGGTTCTGGGAATGAAGTTCGACTTTACAAATTTAATGGCAGTACCCCTCATTTTAGGCATCGGGATCGATAACGCTATCCATATCATTCACCGCTATGGCTTGGAGAGGAATATACCCCTTGTCTTAAGAACTACCGGTAAGGCGATTCTTTTAACTGCTTTGACAACGATGATCGGTTTTGGCAGTTTGGGGTTTTCCCCCCACCCCGGTCTAGCAGGGATGGGCTACGTCCTCGTTATAGGTGTTGCTGCTTGCCTAATAACAGCAGTTTTCGTTCTGCCATTAATACTGGCAGGTAAGGAAGAAAGACTCGCCCGTCAGCGGTCTATCTGAAGATGAGGTTTTGCGCTGGAATCTAGCTCACCGCAATGGTCGAACCCTCATTGGTCCTGGTGACCTCGATGCGCACCGGGAAGGCGTCCTTTAGCTCATCGATGTGAGTGATGACGATTATCCTCTCGAAGTCGTCCTGAATTGAATTTATGGCCTCCACCAGTTTCCCCCGCCCGGAAGCGTCCTGCGTGCCGAAGCCCTCATCGATGATCAGAGTGGGCAACGGTGCTCCCGCCCGCCGCGCCAGCAGCCTGGAAAGGGCGATACGCAACGCCAGATCTATCCGGAACGATTCCCCCCCGCTGTACATTTCATAGCTTCGCGTGCCCAGTTCGTCCCGGATATTGATGTCCAGGGTTTCGATGGTCTCGCCCTTCTTGGTGCTCCGCTGGCTTTCGATCTCTACGCCCATCCGACCGTCGGTCATGCGAGCAAGCAGTTTGTTGGCCTCCCCCTGGATCTCCGGGAGGGCGGTCTCGATAATGAGTGCCTGGATCCCTTTCTTCCCGAAGGCCATCACCAGTTCATCGTAGATGCTCTTCTCCTCCGCCGCCTGACGCAGGGCCTGCCCTTTCTCTGCCCGTAACCTCTCCAGAGCGGTGCAGTGATCCAGTTGTTGCTGCACCGCCCCCAACCGCTGCCCCGCACGATGGCGCTGCTCCTGCAGGGAGTTGTAGCCTCTCTCCGCCTCCGCCAGCTTGCTGGTGATCTCCGGCAGGACCTTCAGTTCCTCCGAAAGTGTGGCTTGTCTTCGTGTTTCAGCCGCGAGCAGCGATCCCCAGCGTCCGATGGCTTCCCTGGCTCGCTCCAACGATTCCTTCTCCTGAAGGATACCCCTCTCCGCCTCCCCCAGTTTCTGGTGTTGCCCCTCGTATTTTGACAGTTGCGAGAGCCGCTGCCTCACCCTTTTATGATGCTCTCCGTCATACCCCAGATCAGCGATTTCAGTCTCAACCTGGCTCAGTCTGGCTCTCTCCGCCAGGGCAAAATCACGCTTTTGCAGCTTCTCTTCAAGTTGGGCAAGCTGGATCTGCGCTGGAACCAGATCAAGGGCGGCCTTCTCGATCTCCAGGATTTCCCTCTCCAGGGTGGCTCGCCGGGCCTGTCCTGCCGCCCGCTCCTTGTTTATCCCCATCTCCATTTGAGCGATGGTGTTTCGCAGTGCTTGTTGTTCGGCAGCTCTCTCTTGCAGTTCTTTCTTGTTACTCTGATAGCTTTCGGTCCTGACTCGACCCTCCGCCTTGTAGTTGGCCAGGATCCTCTCCCTCCCCTCCTCCCCCAGCTCGGCCTCGCACAGCGGGCACTGACTTGCCTCCGGGGTGAGGAGATTGACCTTGTCTCGGAGGGACTTGATCTCCTCTTCCAACAGCTTGTTGGCTGACTTGAGATGGTGAATGCGGCCGGAGATCTCCTCCACCTGGGTTCTCTTTTGCCCTAATTCCTCCTCCCAGGAGGTGATTTCCTCCAGCCTTGCCTCCGCTTTCTTCAGTTCCCCGGCGACCAAGGCCTTAGCCTGGACCCGGGACTCCAGCTCCTTGACCTTGCTCCTGGCTACTCTCTGCTCGGCGGCGAGGTCTGCCTCCGCCCTGGCGATGAGCCGCTCGATCTCATTCTTGCTTTGCGAGAGGGACATCAACCGGGAGAGTTTGTCATTGAGGGCATCGTTCTCCTTTTGCACCGTGATGAGTTGAGCATAGCCTTCCTCTATCTCGAGCCGGCCGGCCAGGATGGCTTCGTGCTCTTTGATCCTGGCTTGATGCCCTTTGATCTGCCTTTCCCAGTAGTCTGATTCCTCCTTTGCCTGGCCGATGCGCCGCATTACTTCCGTCAACTCCTGATTCTTAAGATCGAGGTCTTTCCTGGCTTCGCGATAGTTTGCGAGGTTTGCTTCCTGGCTCCTGAGATGCCCTTCGATTTCGGCGATGGCCGTCTGGACGCCCTGAAATTCCTCCTCGTATTCCGTCTTCCTTCTGAGTTCCCTCTCGATATCGGCGATGTTGCTTTCCAGCCTTTCCTTTTCCCTTTCCCTTTCCCGGCCTAGCTCCCGTGCCCGTTCCTCAAGATCGTCGTAGATCGAAAGTTCCAGTATCTCGCCAAGCACCCTTTTTCTCTCTCCCGGAGTTTTGATGGTAAACTCAGCGGCACGCCCCTGCACCAGGAAGGCACTGTTGATGAAGGTCTGGTAGTCCATACGCAGGGTGTCTCTTATCTTACGCTCCGTTTCGCGGACGGTGTTGCCGCTGACGGATTTAAAGCTCCCGTTGTGCCTCACCTGAAATTCGAGCACCGTCTGGCCCGGGCGGCGCGACCTTGATTTCGTTCTCTTGCGGATAACGCGATACCGGACTGGCCCCACCAGAAACTCAAACTCAACCTCCATCTCACTCTGTCCCTGATGAATGAGATCATCGTCGCTTTTAGCCCGGCTCTCGCCCCAGAGGGCCCAGGTCATGGCATCGAGCAAAGCGGATTTGCCGTTGCCGTTATCTCCGCAGAGGCAGGCAACGTGAATGCCGCTGAAATCCAGCGGCGGGGTGTTATCGCGGTAACACATGAAATTGCGCAGGGCAAGTTTTAGGGGAATCAATTTCTTCCTTCAACTATTCAACTCATCCCCATTCTGAACTAAATCTGCATTCTTGTCAAGGCGGCGATTTGCTTTGTTCGGTATGATATATTAAACTAGATCGGATGCCTTTGAGGGAAGCGCTATGGGATTTCCGATTCACCGAAGAACAACAGTTGATCAGGGACATGGCCCGAAAGTTTGCCGATAAAGTCATTGCACCCCGGGCAGAGGAGATGGAGGCAACCGGTGAGTATCCTTACGACGTCACATCCCAGATGAGCGAGCTGGGAATGATGGGTATTCCATTCCCCGAAGAATATGGCGGAAGCAGCGGTGATTGGGTTTCCATGAATATATGTATCGAAGAAATCTCCCGGGGAAAGGGATATCATTAACATCTTCATCGTGCCCAAGGACAGTCCTGGATTCACTCTGGGTAAGAAATACGACAAGATGGCATTGGCCCACTCGGCCACCCACGAGTGCATCTTTGAAGATTGCCGCCTCCCCAGGGATGCCTTCCTGGGTAAAGAAGGTAAGGGATTTTCACAGCATCTGGCGGCGCTGCAGACCGGCCGTATCAGCATCGGAGCCTGCAGCGTAGGCTTAGCCCAGGCGTGTTTTGAGGCCGCTCTGAAGTATGCCAGAGAGAGGGTTCAATTTGGAAAGCCGATTTACAGTTACCAGGGAGTTTCTTTTAAACTGGCCGATATGGCGATGCACATTGAGCTGGGGCGCACCATGGTCCTCAAGGCGGCATGGCTGAAAGACAATAACCTGCCCCATGCGCTGGAAGCATCATATGCCAAGCTTTACGCCTCCGAGATGTGTGAGAGGTGCGCCAGCGATGCGGTCCAGATACACGGAGGATATGGCTTAATGAACGAGTACCCCGTCTCGCGCTACTACAAGCAGTGCAAAGCATTACAGATCGTTGAGGGAACATCCGAGATACAACGGATCGTTATCAGTCGGAACCTGGGGTAATGTCAGGAGGATGGGAGTGAAACTGCGCGGCAGGGTTCACAAATACGGCGCCAACGTCGATACCGATGCCATCATTCCGGCGCGGTATCTCAATGTTTCCGACCCGGTGGAGCTTGCCAGACATTGTATGGAGGATATAGATCCTGATTTTGTTAAGCGAGTGCGGCCGGGCGATATGATTGTGGCTGCCGCCAACTTCGGCAGTGGCTCATCTCGAGAGCACGCCCCGCTGGCCATCAAGGCATCGGGGGTGAGTTGTGTGGTTGCTCAGAGCTTCGCAGGCATTTTCTTCCGCAATGCTATCAATATCGGCCTGCCGATTCTGGAGTGCACCGAGGCTGCGGAGAGATCACGAATATCACCAGGGGTATCGCCTTCAAGGCGGAGCCGTATCCCGATTTCATGCTCGAGTTGATCTCGGCGGGAGGGCTGGTTGAGCACACCAGGAGGAAACTGGGAATATCTGACTGAAAGGAGTTGCCTTACGTGAGCAAATCTGACCAACATTTTCTCGATTCATTCTTCAATGCCCGGAGTGTGGCCATAGTCGGGGCGACGCGTAATCCCGCCAAGCTCAACCACCAGTTGACTGAAAATCTGGTCCGGCTGGGCTATACCGGCAGGTTATACCCCGTCAATCCGAATTCCGCCGAGATATCGGGATTGCCAGCCTTCGCCAGCGTGGGGAACGTACCGGGGGAGATAGACCTTGTCGTAATTTCGGTCTCTTTTCTGTCTGTTCCCGGCATTGTCCGAGAGTGTGTCGAGAAGAGGGTCAAGAGCATTGTCATCGTGTCGGGCGGATTCTCTGAGGCTGGGGCGGAAGGAGAGAGGATGCAGGGAGAAATCCTGAACCTTGCCCGGCAGAACGGAGTGAGGATTCTTGGTCCAAATACCCTCAGCCCAATCAATACGGAGAACAATCTGGCAATCAGCTTTCACCCCTGCAAGGAAACGAGGAGGGGCGGACTCTCCTTCATCTCGCAATCGGGCTTGTACGACTACAAGCTCCATTGGTTGCTTGGTTGTGTGGGGATTTGCAAGATACTCGATCTGGGCAACAAGATGGACATTAACGAGGTTGATGCCCTTGAGTATCTTGGCGAGGATGCTGATACCCGGGTAATAGCGATGCATATGAAAACCATCAGGGGCGATGGCAGACAGTTTATGGAGGCTCTCAAGAATGCCTGCAGCAAGAAGCCGGTGATAATACTGAAATCCGGCAGGACGACATCTGGCTCTCGAGCGGCTGCCTCACACACCGGGTCATTGGCGCAAGAGAACGATGTGGTAGTGGACAACCTCTTCAGGCAGGCCGGGGCGATTCGTGTTCAGAACCTGGAGGAATTATTTGGCTTCGCCAAGGCCTTTGAATTTCTGCCTCCGCTGAACGACAATCAGACTGCCATTATTAGTATCTCCGGCGATGAGGGTGTCATCGCCACCGACGCCTGCGAGCAGTACGGTTTTCGCCTGGCAGAGTTCAACGAGGAGACACGCAGCAGGTTGAAACGAATCTCTCCCCCGTGGGACATGCCACTCAATCCTTTTGACCTTGGGGTGGCGATGCAGTGTCATGCTCGTAACCCTGCTCATTTATTGGCCGCATTGAGCTCGGTACTGGATGATGAGGGTGCAGATTGCCTGGTCATGCAATTGCCGTCGGTTATGCTCCTGGGAATGGCAGTCATTGGTGCCGCCATCTGCGGTGGTTTCATTAATGGATAGTGTTGTGGATGGATTTGCCAGGTTAAAGGAAAAGGGGAAACCGGTGGTCTTGTGGCGATCAACGATGGATAGCATGGAGGACGAGTTCGTGAGAAAACTGGAGCTACGTCGCGTACCGGTGTTCCCCACCTCGCAGGAAGCTATGAAGGTGCTGGGGGCTTTGCTCACCGACCAGAAACGGCGATCGGGGTAAAGAGGGCTTATCGAGCACACCTGATGTGAAA
>JALPXQ010000044.1 GCA_023271515.1 Dehalococcoidia bacterium
ATATACCTAAGGTGGGTGGTTTTGTCCCCTTCGATCTGGAGAGGGTGGTTGCGCGTGAGCCAGATCTGGTGCTAGCCGCTGGCATTCACCATCCGGATGGAATCGCCGCCCTGGAGGAGGTCGGCATAACTGTCTTTGTCCTGGCGCCAAAGACCCTGGGTAGGGTACTTGCTAATATTGCCTTAGTCGGGGAAATCACCGGCAAGAGTGAGGAGGCCATCCGGCTGGTTACCGATCTTGAGGAGAGAATCGAGGCAATAACTGCCAGAACACAGCTTCTGACTGATGAGCAAAGACCACGGGTTCTATATCTAGTCTGGCATGACCCGCTATGGGTCGCTGGATCAGGAACCTTCGCAAATGACCTGATCATTAAAGCCGGGGGGAAAAACATTGCTCATGACCTGGCGGACTGGGCGGTTATTGATCTGGAAACGGTCATTGCCCGAGATCCCCAGGTGATTATCGCCACTCACGGCGCAGCCGGAGTAAAGGATGACCCCCGTTTGGCAGCAACCACAGCAGGAATGGAAGACCGGGTATACCTGGTTGAGGAAGATCCATTCCAGCGCCCGGGACCAAGGCTGGTTGATGCCCTGGAGGTGTTGGCCGGACTTCTCCAGCCCGAACTTTTCCCGGGACAACGATGATGTCATTCAACCCGCCGAGCGCTACGACCATGCCACTGCCGGAAACTACCCCGGCCTATTCGCTGCGCTGGCGAACCCGGCTGTACAGCATTGCCGGGCTGGCCCTGCTTCTGGGAGTGGTTATGGTTGTTGCTTCAGCGGTGGGAAGCACGCACATCCCAATTGGCACTATATGGGGGGTGTTGCTTTCCCGGCTACCCTTTGTAGATATCATCCCTGCCTGGCCAGCAGCCACGGAGACGATTATTGTTGATATTCGCCTGCCCCGGGTGGTGCTGGCAGGACTGGTCGGTGCTGCCCTGGCTGTGGCCGGGGCTACCTATCAGGGGCTGTTTCGCAACCCTCTGGCTGACCCCTATCTCATCGGGGTGGCTCAAGGGGCGGCCCTGGGCGCGGTGGTTGGATTCCTTCTCCCCTCGTCAGTGGCCGGCCTTAGTCTCATCCCCGCGCTAGCCTTTTTCGGCGGTCTTCTAGCGGTAGCTGTTGTCTATTCCATAGCCAGGGTGGGCAAAACTTTACCGGTAACCACCCTTATCCTGGCCGGTGTGGCTCTGGGTGCCTTTCTCGCATCCATCACCTCCTACCTGATGATTACTTCCGGGGATAGATTGCACGGCATAATCTCCTGGCTTATGGGCAGATTCTCCTTAAGCAACTGGGGGCAAGTATGGGTGATTGTTGCGCCCTCTGTCATCGGGGTGGTATTCATCTGGCTTCATGCCCGACCACTAAATGTGATGCAGCTTGATGAGGAACAGGCACAGCAACTGGGAATTAATGTCGAGCGGGTCAAGTTGATTTTGCTGGTGGCGGCAACTCTCATCACCGCCGCCGCGGTCTCCTTTGTGGGGACTATCGGGTTTGTGGGCATCATCATCCCCCATGCGGTGCGCCTTATCTGGGGTCCTGACCACCGTTTTCTGCTGCCACTCACTACCCTTGCCGGGGCCAATTTTTTAATCCTGGCGGATACTGCAGCACGGACAGTGCTGGCACCCACTGAGATACCGGTGGGGGTGATAACCGCCTTTTTCGGAGCGCCGTTCTTTCTCTATCTACTGCGACAGAAAAAGAGGGCGGTGTTTTAGAGGTGGTGATCGCATGTTAAAGCTGGAAAACGTCACACTCGGCTACGGCAAGCACACAGTTTTAAGCGGCATCAACCTCGAGGTTGCGCCGGGGGAGCTTCTAGGCATCATTGGACCGAATGGCTCGGGGAAATCGACCCTGATCAAGGGTATCTGCCATTTGCTCACCCTGAAGAGCGGGCGTGTCCTTATCGATGGACGAGACGCAGCCGGTATGGGCAGGAGCGAACTGGCCTGCCTCGTCGCTGTGGTGCCTCAGATAGCCGCTCTGCCCGAATCCTTCACCGGCTTTGAGATCGTGCTCATGGGGAGGACACCTCACCTGGGCTTGCTTCGTTATGAAAGCCGGAGTGACTTCGATATTGCCTGGCAAGCGATGGAGATAACCAAGACCCAGCCCTTTGCCGAACGAAGGGTCGGCGAGCTCTCCAGCGGCGAGAGGCAACGTCTTACCATTGCCAGAGCTTTGACTCAGGAGCCGAAACTTATTCTCCTCGATGAGCCCACCTCCCACTTAGATATCAACTATCAGATCGAGACCCTCGATCTCGTTAAAGGCCTCTGTCAGGAGCAGAACCTGGCAACAGTAGCGGCCCTGCACGACCTGAACCTCGCCGCCCAATACTGTGACCGGCTCATAATGCTCAATAGGGGGGGGATCCATGCCGAGGGCTCGCCAAAGGAGGTGATTACCGCGCAGCATATCAAGGCAGTCTACGGCGCCGAGGTCTGTGTCTACCCTCACCCGTTCAACGCCCTGCCGGCAACGCTCATCATCCCCGGCGATGGCAGGAGTCCGTCATTTAAGAAGGGAGATTGCCAGCCTTTCCTCTTGTCATCCAACTCATAGGGTGCTATACTCTTGATGGCTTCAAAGTAAGCAACTCTAGAGAGGTGGTCAGATGCCAGCAATTGCTATCATCGGGGGGCAGTGGGGGGATGAGGGGAAGGGAAAACTTATTGACCTTCTGGCGGAAAAGGCCAGCATTGTGGCACGTTTTTCCGGCGGAAACAATGCCGGGCATACCGTGGTAAACGAGTTTGGCGAATTCAAGCTGCACATGATACCCTCGGGCATCTTCCACTCTCATGTGGATTGCCTGATCGGCAACGGCATGGTGATCAACCCCCGGGTTCTGATCGACGAAATCGAGGCTCTCCAGGGGCGCGGTATCGAGGCCACCCGGCTTTTCATCAGCGACCGGGCCCATCTGATCATGCCCTATCATATATTGCTTGATGCGCTGGAAGAGGATGCTCGGGGCAAGAATTCCATAGGCACTACCAGATTAGGAATAGGCCCGGCCTATGCAGATAAGGTGGCACGACTGGGAATCAGGTTTGGTGATCTGCTGAACAGAGACTTGTTCCGCAGGCGACTTCGCGCTATTCTGAATCACAAGAATGCGATTATAAGCAGGGTCTTTGGGGCCAGTCCTCTCTCCTTCGATGAAGTTTATCAGGAGTATTGCCATCATAGTGACCGGCTGCTTCCATTCATACGGGAGACAAGTCTGATGGTGAGTGAGGCATTAGAAAAGGGCGATACCGTTCTCCTTGAGGGTGCCCAGGGAACCATGCTGGACATCGACTTCGGCACCTATCCCTACGTGACCTCTTCTCCTTGCATAGCCGGCGGTGCCTGCCTGGGGATAGGGATAAGCCCCCTGCAGATTGACAGGATCATCGGGGTATACAAGGCATATACCACCCGGGTAGGCGGTGGCCCGATGCCAACGGAGTTAAAGGATGCTATCGGAGACATGATGCGGGAAAGGGGCAAAGAATATGGTACCACCACAGGCCGCCCTCGACGCTGTGGCTGGTTCGATGGCGTTATGACGCGTTTCAGCGCTCGACTGAACGGTTTTACCGGGATAGCCCTCACCAAGTTCGATGTCCTTGATACCCTGCCCACGATCAAGATATGCACCGGCTATGAGCTTGAGGGCACTGTCCTGGACAATCCCCCTCCCAACTTCGCCACCCTGGAGAAATGCCGCCCCGTCTGGGAGGAGATGCCGGGCTGGCAGACATCCACACATCATATCCGCAACTTCGACGATCTTCCCCGGGAAGCCCGGCAGTATGTGACAAGAATCGAGGAGCTGGTTGGCTGTCCGGTTGATCTGATCTCCGTAGGCCCCAGCAGGGAAGAATCGATCATAGTCAGGCCCATCTTGTGAGCCTGTTTGCCCCAGGCTCCTTCACCTCTTCCCAGATGATTTCCCCCAGCCGGAATACGGGGCCGTCCCGACAGACCAGCCTTATTCCCTGCCTGGTCATCACCGCGCAGCCGCGGCATGCCCCCACCCCGCAGCCCATCACCTGCTCCAGCAGGACCTGCACCGGCTTGTCGCCCAGTCCCATCTCTGCCATCCTGCGATACATGGGAACAGGACCACAGGCAAATATCTGGTCGGCCCAATCCGCAAGGGAAGGCAGAAAATCAGTTGCCTGACCCCTCCCTCCCGCTGAGCCGTCATCAGTGACGCAAATGACTTCCACTCCTCCGGGGATAAAGTCTTGGGGATAGAGTCTAGCGGCAGTCTCTGCACCGATCACCAATTTCACCGAAAGACCAGCTCCCACGCCCTCCTTGGCCAGGGCTACTAGAGGAGCGACCCCGATTCCTCCGGCAATCAGAAGCAGTTTCTGCGAACCCTGGCGGATCTCAAATCCGTTCCCCAGCGGACCCAGGAGATCGACATACTCGCTCACCAAGCGGCCTGAGAGCCATTCGGTTCCCTGCCCTACCACGGCGAAGAGCAGCGCCAGCTTACTGCCATCGGTTTTATGAATGCTCAATGGACGCCGTAGCGGAAGATGGTCCCCGCAGCGAAGGGTGACGAACTGTCCCGGTCGGGCTTCCGCGGTGATATCCGGAGCCTCAATCCAGATGAGGTAAACCCCGGGCATTATCTGCGTGCGGGAAACTATGGGGGCTGGAACCTGTACCAAGTTATCATCCCCTTCTAGTCGGCAACCTGAAACTGAAAGTGGAGCCTCGCCCCTCCTCGCTCTTTGCCCAAATCTCGCCGCCGTGAGCCTGAATTATGTGTTTGGCAATCGCAAGCCCCAGTCCAGTGCCCTCACTGGAACGAGCCTTATCCGCCTTGTAGAAGCGCTCGAAAACGTGCGGCAGATCCTCCGCCGGGATGCCGGCACCCGTATCCTCCACGGCGACCAAGACGCCATCGTCCTCCGACTTAGCCGAGATAATAATCCTGCCGCTTGCTGGAGTGAACTTGAGGGCATTGTCAAGCAGGTTAGTCAGCACCTGCAGGATTCGCTCTCCCTCAGCCGGGATCATCGGCAGTGCAGGATCGGACTGCCTCAAGATATCGATCTGCTTTCTTTCTGACTGTGGCTTGAGCTTGGTTATGGCCTGGTCAATTAGTGAGTTCAGGTCTACCGGAGCTATCTCCAACTCATTTTGCCCCGTCTCGATCCGCGATAGTTCCGCCAGTTCCCGTACCAACTGAGTCATACGGTCAACCTCGCCGCCCATCATGGTCAGAAAATCCTTGGCTATCTGGCGGTCATCAATCGCCCCCTCGTTAAGGGTCTCCAGGACGGCCTTCATCGACGCCAGAGGTGTTCTCAGTTCGTGCGAGATATTGCCTACGAACTCCTGCCTCATCGTCTGGAAGCGCCGGACCTCGGTGAGGTCCTGGAATATGAGCAAAGCACCACTTGCACCATTGTCCAGGATCGGAGAAGCGATAACTCTCAGCAATCGACCCCTTGACTCGATCTGTGCTGCTTGTTGTTGTCGGCTCTTGAGGCATGATTGCAGCGTGTCGCTGATCTCGTGGTCGGGGACTGCTTCTATTAGGGGATGTCCGATGGCCGCCTTTTCTTCGAAGCCGAAAAGTTTTTCGGCTGCCGGGTTTACCATGAGAACGTTCCCCTTGGCGTCAGCCATCAATACACCATCGGCCATGGTGGAGAGTACTGCCGCCAGCCTGTTCCTCTCAGTGGAGAGAGCGCCCATCATCTCTCTAAAACCCTCGGTCATCTCGTTAAAGGCATGTGCCAGTTCGGCGGATTCATCCCCTGTCCCCACATGGATTTTCTGATCCATCTCCCCCGATGCTATCCTTTTCGCCGCCTGCGTGACTGCCTTTATGGGTCTGGTGATGGCTCTGGCAATAAGGAGCGCCACCAGGATGGAAAACAGCGTGGCGAGGCCCATTGCCAGGACGACAATGGAGCGGTCGATCCCCGTGTCGGCCAGATAGAACCCCAGTATGCTCATGCCGACCAAGATGAGCAAGCTATAAGGTATCGCTATCCGCCATTTGATGCTGCCAAACATACTAACCTTCGATCTTGTAGCCTGTACCTCTGACAGTTATCAGTCGCCTGGGCTTTGATGGCTCGGTCTCTAGCTTTTCCCGAAGCCAGCGAATGTGCACATCCACGGTGCGGGTATCCCCAAAGTAGTCATAGCCCCAAACTCGTTCCAGGAGGTGCTCCCGTGAAAAGACCCGCCCCTTGTTGCCGGCCAGGTAGGCAAGCAGGTCGAATTCCTTTGGCGTCAGACTGACGGTAGCCTCACCGATAGATACCTGGTGTTTGCCAAGGTCTATCGTCAGGTCAGCTATCCTCAGCACACCCCCCTCAACCCCTCCAGGTTTAGACTGCATTGCGGCGCGGCGCAGTATGGCTTTGATGCGGGCCTTGAGTTCACGCATGCTGAAGGGCTTGGCCATATAGTCATCGGCACCCAGTTCCAGGCCGAGCACCTTGTCGATTTCCTCCTCTCTGGCAGTGAGCATCAGGATGGGCACGGTTATGTCCTTGCGGAGGATTCGGCAGACTTCAAAACCGTCAAGTTGGGGCAGCATGATGTCGAGGATGATGAGGTCGGGCGACTCGGAGCGCGCCGAGTTCAGCGCCTGAATGCCATCGGCTGCGGTGACCACGGTATACCCCTCTTTATCCAGGTTGTAACGCAGCACCTCAAGCAGGGTCTCTTCGTCTTCTACTATCAGGATTTTCCCTGCAGACATTGCCACTCTCCTTCCTACTTGCCGATACAGAACCGGCTGAATATCATGTCCAGGAGTTCCTCGGTGACCGTCTCTCCGGTGATCTCCCCCAGGGCATCTAAGGCGGCAGTGAGATCGATGGTAACGAAATCATCGGGCATATTGGCTTCAAGGCTTTCTTCAGCCTGACATAGATGTTGGGCGGCTCGCTCCAGAGCTTCCTTGTGGCGAATATTGGTAACCAGAAAGGCGTCCGGACTTACTACTTTGCCTCCGAGGGCGATATCCGCCATCCTCGTTTCGAGCGCGCTCATTCCCTCCCCGGTGAGCGCCGAGGTGCGGACGATCGGCCAGGGCAGGCTACTCAAATCGGCCTGAGCCGGCAGGTCACACTTGTTGGCCACCACCAGGACTGTTCTGCCATCGAGAAGCTCGATGATCTCGAAATCGGTGGCATTAAGCGGCTCGCTGGCATCAGTTACCAGCAGGACAAGCGATGATTGCTCAACGGCCTTACGGCTCCGCTCCACACCCAGGATCTCGATCACGTCTTCGCTGTGAGTGATCCCGGCGGTGTCGGTGAGAACGAAGGGCACTCCTTTTAAGTTCACTACCTCTTCCAGTGTGTCGCGGGTGGTGCCGGGGATAGGGGTCACGATCGCCCGGCTCTCCCGTAACAGCCGGTTCAATAAGCTCGACTTTCCCACGTTGGGCCGCCCCACGATGGCCGTCCGCACGCCCTGACGATAGACAATTCCGGCATCGGCCCCCTCGATGAGTTCATCCAGCTCGAGATGTGCTTTCTTGATTGGCCGCAGGGCATCCTGTTCCTCGATCTCGTCCTCGGGGAAATCGATTCTGGCGGTGAGGTAGGCCAGTACCGATAGCAACTCGTTTCGTATCGACCTGATCTGCCGTGAAAGCCTCCCTCCCAAGCCCTCCACCGCCAGGCGCAGGCTGGACTGCGTCCTGGCCCGCACGATGTCCAGAACCGACTCCGCCTGTGAGAGATCGATCCGGCCGTTCAGGAATGCCCTCAGCGTGAATTCGCCCGGCTCAGCCAGCCGGGCTCCAAGCTTAAGTGTGAGTCCCAGTATACGCTGCAGAGGAACAATCCCGCCATGGCAGTTGATCTCTACGATATCCTCGCGGGTATAGGTATGGGGAGCAGCCATATAGGCCACCAGTACCTCATCGACCACCTCCGAGGTCTCGGGGTCGAATATGTGCCCATAGACCAGACGGCGGTCCGGGAGAGACTTGCCAAAAAGTTTTGTCGCAATCGAGCAAGCCTCCTGCCCGCTCAGACGGACGATCCCGATCCCGCCCTCGCCAATAGGGGTGGAGATGGCCGCGATGGTATCCTGATACATTTCCCCTCTTAAGTATAGCTTTTCCGGGGCTGGTAAACAAGAAGAGGAGTTTCAGAAACCGTCATTTTGCGGTAAGATAAGATGACGAGGCATTGGCTTTGAATAGAAAGCATATCCTTATACTGGGCGGAGTGCGCAGCGGGAAGAGCCGCTATGCCCTGGATCTGGCTGGCGGTATCAGCGACAAGGTTCTATTCGTTGCCACCGCCGAAGGCTTCGATGAAGAAATGAAGACACGTATTGCGGAGCACCAGCGCGCACGTCCCCGCTCCTGGCAAACACTGGAGACCCCGGCGAATCTGGCACGGGGGATTGCCGGGCGGATCGGCGATGCCGAGGTGGTGCTCATCGATTGCCTCACTTTGCTGGTCTCTAATCTCATGCTCGGCGAAGAACGTGGGCTTTCAAAGTCGGGCGAGACCGAAGATGCCGGCGGTCGAGTGATGACGGAAATGGAAACGCTGGCTAAATTCATGCAAGAGACGAGTGCGACCTTCATCATCGTCTCTAACGAGGTCGGACTTGGCCTGGTGCCGGAGAGCAAACTGGGGCGAGCGTATGGTGACCTCCTGGGAAGAGCCAACCAACTGATTGCCCGATATGCCGGTGAAGTCTATTTCATGGTCGCCGGCATTCCAATGAAGGTGAAAGGATAGCCATGACCGCCAAAACGCTGATGATCCAGGGTACCGGCTCCTCGGTTGGGAAGAGCATCATTGTTGCTGCCCTGTGTCGCATCATGCATCAGGATGGTTTCAGGGTAGCACCCTTCAAGTCGCAAAACATGGCGCTGAATTCCTTTGTGACCAGGGATGGCCTGGAGATGGGACGGGCCCAGGTGGTGCAGGCCGAAGCTGCCGGGATCGAGCCTGCCGTTGATATGAATCCGGTGTTGCTCAAGCCCGAGGCCGATGCTAAGTCACAGGTCGTGGTCATGGGAAAGCCAAGGATGACCGTAAGCGCCCGTGACTATTACAAGCACACCCTCGACCTTTTTCCAATAATCGAACAATCTCTAGCCCGGCTGCGTTCCCAATACGACATCGTAATCATTGAAGGGGCAGGGAGCCCGGCGGAGATAAACCTCCGCCGCTTTGAGATGGTGAATATGAGCATCGCGAGAATAGCTCAGTCGCCGGTTCTCCTGGTGGGCGATATCGACAAGGGTGGGGTTTTCGCCTCGCTGATAGGAACCGTCGTGTTGCTGAAGGAAGAAGCGGAGATGATCAAGGGTTTCATCATCAATAAATTTCGTGGCGATGTCTCCATTCTCCAACCGGGACTCGATTATCTGGAGGAGCACACCGGCACTCCGGTTCTCGGTGTGGTGCCCTACTATCGCCACATCATGATCAATGAAGAGGACTCCATACATCAGGCGGAGACGGGTGAATGGAACCGGGAATGTGGGATTGATATCGCGGTGATGTATCTCCGGCGCATCTCTAACTCCACCGATTTCGAGCCTTTGCAGCAGGAAGCAGGGGTCCGCCTGCGCTATATAACTGCTCCCTGGCAGCTCGGTAATCCCGACCTGATAATCATCCCCGGCTCCAAGAGTACCATTGCCGATCTTGCCCATCTAAAAGAGACCGGGCTGGCCGAGGCGATCCTTTCCAAAGCCAGGGCAGGAACGCCGATCATCGGCATCTGCGGCGGCTTTCAGATGCTCGGCAAGAGGATAGAGGATCCGCAGCGGGTCGAGTCAGAGAAAACGAGTATGGATGGATTAGGCTTGCTTGATATCGTGACCGTATTTGAAGGGCAGAAAACGACTCATCAGGTGAGGGCAAGGATTGCCACCGGCGAGGGCTTATTCCGGGGACTTACCGGGGAGGATCTGACAGGCTATGAGATCCATATGGGGCAGACTCTGGGCGGGGATGCTCCCCCGGCCTTTGAGATCACACAAAGCTCAGGAGAGGACGGAAGTCACCCCGATGGGGCGGTGGGCCACGATGGCATGATCTTCGGCACCTACCTCCACGGGCTCTTCGACAATGAGCGCTTTCGGCGTGGTCTGCTGCGCAACATAAAGCCACTCGAAATGCAAAGCGAGCCGCCAACCAGAGAGGAGCAATACGACAACCTTGCCATGATAGTGCGGGAGAGCCTTGATATAGGGCGTATCTACGAGCTATGCGGCCTATAGATCGAAAATGGTGGGCGATACTGGATTTGAACCAATGACCTCTTGCGTGTGAAGCAAGCGCTCTAACCACTGAGCTAATCGCCCACTAGTTGATTTATTTTAGCCTATCAGACCGATTTTTGCAAATGTCCAGGGGTCAGGTCAACTCCTATCGGCGAGGGGGTTCATGCGTCAGGGGGAGAATACCCCCTGATGATTTTGCCGCTGGAAAGTCTCACATGGAAGACATGAGCACCGGCAGGGATCGCGGGCTCGTTGGGGTGGCGTCGGCACAACTTGTCGCCCTTTTGCTGGGGACGGCTC
>JALPXQ010000045.1 GCA_023271515.1 Dehalococcoidia bacterium
TTGCTGCGGAGAGTATGCTTCCCGGCACAGCGAAGACCTCCCGATCCTGCTGCAAAGCCAGATTCGCGGTGATCATAGCGCCACTTTTTTCGACGGCTTCAGTAACCAGCACCCCCAGGCTTATTCCACTTATAATGCGATTGCGCCGGGGGAAATTCTCCGCCTTAGGCTTGGTGCCCAATGGATAGTCGCTCACCAGTGCGCCATGCTTGATGATCTCCTGGGCCAGTTCTCGATTTTCTGCTGGATAGACCATGTCCAGCCCGCAGGCGAAAACGGCAATAGTTCTGCCTCCCGCCGCCAGCGCTGCCCGGTGGGCAATGGAATCGATCCCTCGAGCAAGGCCGCTTACGATGGTGATCTTATTTCGCGCCAGATCGGTTGCCAATCGCTGGGTGACCTCCCGGCCGTAACTGGTGGCCTGCCGGGTGCCCACCACAGCCAGAGCCCATTCATCGTCCGGTATGAGATTTCCGCGTACATAGAGCACCAGTGGGGCATCATATATCTCCTTGAGTCTCTGGGGAAAGGAGGGATCATCCTGCACTAGCACCTTAATGTTGTAGCGATCGAGCCTATCCATAACCGTATCTAACTCGATCCTGGGGCGACGAGCCACGATGGTACTTGCCGACCTGTAGTCAAGTCCGGCCGCTATGAGTTCTGCTAGGTTGGCATGCCAGGCTTTCTCTACATCGCCAAAATACTCCAGAAGCCGACCGAATCTAACCCGGCCGATGCCGGGAATCATGTTGAATCCAACCCAGTACTTTATCTCAGACATCTCGTTTCCCCAATTCCCAAATCAACTCCCATTGGCTTTGGCAAGGGCTGTCTTCAGCTTCTTGAAGAACTCCGCAAGCTGCTCGCTATCCATCGATGCCATCTCCGGTGTGAGCGCTAAGACCAGAGGGATGTGGTTTAAGCTCCCTGTCTCAATCATGGGGCAAACTCCTATCCCTGGTCCTGGCCCGGGACAGGTCTGGGAGTATTGACCCTTACCCTGTTTGCGGTGGCCATTCGACCCGCTCTTTTTTCTCTCCGCGGCGGTAAGGCCCAGGTCTATTTCCGCCAGTTGACACAGTTGAATGAAGAAGCGAGTAGTCTTGGTTGCCATCTCTGGGGTCAAATCTTCGTCAGTGATGAAGTAATTATAGATGTCTTCCGCGGTGTACGCGCCCCCGTTGAGGCGTTGAAACAGGTTCTTATAGGCGCTGCGGATGATGTTCCGAAGAGCAGAGGTAAATGAGGGGCCCTTCGTTTTCAGGAGACGGCTCTTCTCCGTGGGTCTCCCCTCATCGTCAATGATTCCGAGGAATTTCAGAGCCCCCACTACTTTATACTCATTTCCGGGAGCGATCTGATTCCGCCGCAGGAGGTTGCCATCAACCTTGGGAGGGGTACTCTTGCGCATAAGTTGCAGCGCCTGTAACATTCCCCTGGTGGGACCATAGGGCAAGGTCAATCCCTGCCCAGCAGTTCTTGCCGGCCTGACCATCTGCTGCCTCCCTTCGGACTATCTGCAAGTCCAACGGACAGTATAGCACTAAATGTGGGGACTGTCAAGAGAGTCCGCAAGATTGCTCTGAGGGACTGGCCTTGTTATGGTTGTGTGGTAGCTGGGATAGGGCACGGTTGCTTAACAAGTCCACAATATGGCGCTCAGTGCTAGTCCAGAAGATATTGCAGGGACTGCTGATGGTCAATGTGATGGACTGGGGGTGTAACTTGCCTCAGCGCCTCTTCCAGATCAAGAGGCAAGGCAGATTCAAATTCAACGAAATCTCCTCCGGACGGCAAACGAAAACCCAGGCGGTGAGCATGGAGGAAGTGTCTGCCAAGCAGATTTGACCTCTTTCCGTAGACCGCATCGCCAACCAGGGGGTGGCCAATGGAGGAAAAGTGAACCCTGATCTGGTGTGTCCGTCCCGTCTCGGTGCAAACCTCAACCAGGCTGTAGCTCCCCAGATACTCCTTCACGTGATAGAAGGTGCGGGCTTCCCTGCCGGTGGAGATGACCGCCATCCGTTTGCGGTCCCTGGGATGGCGGCCGATGGGCGCCTCAATAGTGCCCCGCGCCGGCGACAGATGCCCCGAAACCAGGGCCAGGTAACCCTTTTTGATGGCTCTTCTCTTTATCTGACCGGATAAGCTCACCTGGGCGGCGTCATTCTTGGCCACCATCATCAGTCCTGAGGTATCCTTATCCAGCCGGTGTACGATCCCCGGGCGGACCGATCCCTTGATGTCCATAAGATCGGGGCAATGGGCCAGAATGGCATTGACCAGCGTTCCGCTGCGATGTCCAGGGGCCGGATGTACGGTCAATCCTGCTGGCTTATCGATCACAATAACGTAATCGTCCTCGTAGACGATATCGAGCGGGATGTCCTCGGGGGCGATGGAAATAGTGATGGGGGAAGGGACGGAAACAACGATGCTCTCTCCGAAGGTGACTTTCCGGCTTGCCTTAGCAGGCTGACCATCGAGAAGCACCCTTCCTTCGGCGATCAACTGCTGGATATGAGAACGGGACAGCTCGCAGTGTTCGGCGATGTACTTATCCAGCCGAGACCCACCGCTATCGACAACCAGCTCAATAATCTCAGTGGGGGCAGCGCTGTTCCTTTGCTTAAAGTCCATTGATTGAGGCTAACCATTTAGTGACTACTCAGGTTCAAAGTTCCGGGGTTCACGGTTCAAGGGTTCCCCTGAGGGGTCACCCCGAAGGGTTAGAGAACCAGGTCAGGCGTAACATATTTAGACGAAGTAGGTCTTCGGGATGGGGAAGCCATTGAATCGAGAGGCATAGGCCGTAGTGTAGGCCCCTGCGGATGAAATATAGACCTTGTCACCTATCTGCAGCTCGGGAAGATCAACCTCCTTCGAGATGACATCGAAGCTATCACAGGAAGGACCTGCCACCACCCACTTGCGTACCGGCCCATCCCTATCGGCAACCATGGAATATTGAAAGCTGGCAATGCTTTCCATCAGACCGTTGAAGACGCCGACATCCAGATAGATCCAGTCCTGTCCGTTGCGTTTCGCCTTGGCAATGACCGTGCTTGCCAGTATACCGGCCTCGCCTACAACGGCTCGCCCTGGCTCGACGAAAATCTCAATGTTCGTGGGAAACTCTTCTCTCAGCGTTTCTTCTATCACCGATGCAATTCGATCAACGGGAGGGATGGACTCGGTATACTCGATGGGGAACCCCCCACCGATGTTGAGCATCCAGAGGCTGATCCCTTCTCTTTCGACTGCGTTCCAGACGAGCCTGCTCTTCTTAATCGCACTTACCCATGACATCTCGTCGGTGCATTGTGAACCAACATGAAAAGTGATGCCACATGGGACAAGCGGCCCTTTGCTGGCCCGGGTGATCAACTCGACTGCCTGCTCGGTTTCCACACCAAATTTCCCGCCCAGCGGCCACTGGCTACCCTTATTGGATACTGACAGGCGCACGTAAACGCTGCTACCAGGGGCAAATCGCGATAACTTCTCAATCTCGTCAGGTGAGTCAAAGGCGAAGTACTTCACTCCAGCGGCATAAGCCGCCCTGATAAACTGCGGGCTCTTTAGCGGATTGCTGGAGATTATCCTCTGAGGGGACACCCCACAGCGCAGGAGCAAATTCAGCTCCTCCTCAGAGGAAATCTCAAAACCGATCCCTGCATCCTGCAGCATCTTTGCAATGCGCCGGTGGGAGTTCGTCTTGAGCGCATAGAATATTCGAGCATCGGGCATTGCCTTTTGGAATTGATCGAGTTTTCGAAGGATCATCTTCTTATTGATGGCCAGAAAGGGCGTCTTACGGGTCTGAGCAAGACGCGCAACAGACTTAGGGATACCTCCGTTGGGAACATTATCAGGCATTTGTAAACACCTCCCTTCCGGGTTCAAGGTTCAGCGGTTAGGTAGCCCCGGGCCCCTTCAGCCTTTCGCCTTCAGCCCTTCACGTATGCGGACGGTTGAGGACGTAGCTTTTCACCTCAGTCAGGCCAAATTGCTGCTGCAATCCGCTGATCACCAGATCAGATTGAAAATCATTGCATGAGAAGATATCTATGTTTATGTAGGAAAGTTCGGGGAAAACATGGATACTTATGTGACTCTCGCCAAGGAGGATAAATCCCGAAACACCTTGTTCCTGGGGATTCAGACTCTTGTACTGGGACACCTGGGGAGTGGAAACCTTAGTCATCCCGATTTGTCTGGGGTAGGTATCAAGGAAGTGATAAATGAATTCCGTATCTCTCATCTTCTTGGGATCATCGCAATACCCGTCAATTATTAGATGCATTGGTCCCACCCCCTTTATTGAGTTTGTTACCGAAACACGGTACTCTCCAGGAATTTACCTTCATACCACCGGTCTAAATCAGTTTTCTTAATACGATACGCTTTCCCAATCTTAGTCGCGGGGATTTTCCCCTCACGACACCATCTCTGCACCGTTATCTTGCTGAGCTTTAGAATTGCTCCCACTTCTTCTGTTGACAATAAATCAGTTTCCATAAATTAGGAATCATCACCCCCTCTGCCGCTCAGTTGAGCCATGCGATTTTTATGATACCACATTTTAGCGCATGATGCAATACGCTGTCTTGACAAGCTTGGACTCAGAGTTATAGAATAGAATGGGGACTAATTAGGAGCAGAGTCTGGTTACAGCTAAATAAATTAGGGGGCAGGGTTATGGCTGAAGAATTTCTGGTAGCACAAGACCTTTACAAGAGCTTCAATGAACATAAGGCCGTCAACGGCGTTTCCTTCACCATCTATAAGGGTGAAATCTTCGGCCTCCTGGGGCCCAATGGTGCCGGCAAGACCACGACCATACGGATGCTGACCACGGTTCTGGAACCGGATCGTGGCCATGTCACGGTAGGTGGCCATTCCATACGGGATAACGCCGATGCCGTTCGCAGCCTCATTGGGGTCTGTCCGCAAGAGTTAGCCCTCTACGAAGACCTTTCCGCTATCGATAATATGGTCTTTTTTGGCCGAATGGTGGGGCTGGATGGTAGGGAAGCGCGAGCCCAGGCGATGGCGCATCTGGAGCTGATGGGGCTGGTGGAGAGAGCCATGGGCAAGGTAGGGAAGTTCTCCGGAGGTATGAAGCGGCGCATCAACCTGGCTATCGCCCTTATGGGTCATCCCGAGCTCCTCTTTCTAGATGAGCCCACCGTGGGCATAGACCCTCAGTCACGAAACAATATCTACGAAACTATTGAGGGCCTGCGAGACAGGGGGATGACCATATTATACACTACCCACTATATGGAAGAAGCCGACCGTCTCTGCGACCGCATAGCCATCATCGATGGGGGCCAGATAATCGCTATGGACACGCCGTACCAACTCAAAAGTCGGATCGGGCCGCTGGAGCAGGTAACCCTGGAGGACGTTTTCTTGAAACTGACCGGCAGACGCCTCCGCGATTAGTAAGAGGTTGATAGTTGATGGTTGGTTGCTTAACAGTCCATCTTGATCGGTGTAACCGTAAACCTTTGAACCTAAGTAATACAGGGGGAACAGGTATGACCAGACCTTTAATAGTTGCCATAAAAGAAGTTCGTACCTACTTGCAGGATAAGGGTGACCTGGCCTTCAGCTTGCTCTTGCCAATAGCCATCTTCGCCCTGATGTACGGTGCCTTTGGCAGGGACTTTCTGTTCCACGGCACTGCTCACGTGGTAAACGAAGATAAGGGAGGCACCTACTCCGCTCTCCTTTTGGAGCGGCTGGATGGACTTGAGATGCTTGACGTCGAGATGCTTTCCTCAGAGGAGGCAGATTCCAGGTTAGAGAGGGCCGATGTGCTCATGGTCCTCTATATACCGAGGGACTTCTCCGATAAGCTCACCGCTGGAGAGCCGGCACAGGTGCTTTTCAAGCAGAGAGGGCACGGTGGTCAGCAGGGCCAGATAGTAGCCGGCATAATTCGTGGCGTGGCTGAGGAGATGAACCAGAAATTCCAGGTGCATAATCAGGTTAAGAACCACCTGGCGGGAACGAACATTCCCGAAGATCGCATAGAGGTTACCACCCAGAAATTCCTCGACCGCGAACGCGAGCATCCCATTGTGGGGGTCAGGGAGGAGACGGTGGGCATCAGGCCTGATCCGGTCAGCCAGTTCCTGCCTGGTATCGTCACTATGTTTGTTCTCTTTGCCATAACCCTGAGTGCTAGAGCTATTGTTGAGGAGCGTAAGAAGGGCACGCTGGAGCGGCTGCTCACCACCCGTCTCAGCGTGGGGCAGCTTTTTGCCGGCAAGTTTCTGGCGTGTATCTCCCGTGGGTTCGTGCAGACGCTCATTTTATTGATACTGGCCTATATCGTCTTTCAGCTTTTCACGCCCCTTTCCTTTGTTCAGGCTTTGGTTATCGCCGTTGTTTTTGCCGCCGCAGCCGGTGCCATCGGGCTTGTTATTGCCTCCATCGCCCGAAGTGAGGGCGGAGCTACCTGGATTGCCGTCTTCTTCACCATGACCATGGTTATGCCGGGCGGCACTTTCTTCCCCATCCCTGAAGACTCGGTGATCTATGTTATAAGTAAGGCATCTATCAACACCTATGCCAATGACGCCTTAAATACGATAATCGTCGAGGGAGGCTCTCTCGCTGATTTGGGCCTCGAGATGGGGGTGCTGGCGGGGGTTGCAATAGCAGGGTTGGTCCTCAGCAGAATTCTCTTTAAGGTTATGCCCGGAGGCAGATAGGAAGCTATGAAACAACTGAAACATATCTGGTTCATCGCAATGAAGGATCTGAAACTCTTTGCAGCAGACCGTATGGCTCTGTCCTTCGCCATACTTTACCCCTTCCTCTTTGTCGTTTTGTTTAATTTCCTCCTGGCCGGTATAGGCGGCGAAGATGAGAGACTCGAACTTCATCTGGTCACTCAGGAGGCAGAGGGTGGGCTGAGCCATCAGATAATCGAAGCATTACAAACTAAGGATGAGTCGCAACTGAAACCGGGTGAGCCGAGAATAGTTTGGACCAAGGATTATGATGAAGCGCGCCAGGCAGTTGAGGACAAAGAGCTAGGTGGCTTCCTGGCCTTCCCGGCGGATTTCACCGAAGGGGTATTGATGGGTTATGGTGCTCAGCTTGAGGTGATAGCTCATGCGGACGCCTTCAACACCAGGGCTGCCCTCAATGGATTGGCCAGGGCCATTGCTTCCCGGGTTGGCGCACAGCGGGTGGCTAACCATGCCATCATAGGGCTGCTCATAGAACAGGGCCTGATTGGGCAAGCCATCCAGCAGCTTTTCCTGGGCCAGGAAGCCATAATTGCGGAGGAAGCCTTCATAGGATTCGAGATAGAGAAGGTGGGAAAGGTGGAGGCCGAAAACCCGGCTAACTTTGTTATTCCCGGCTATTTGGTGATGTTCACCTTTTTTACTGCCGGTCTATCGGCCGTAACCATAGTCCGCGAACGACAGAATCATACCCTGGAACGGCTGCTGGCAGGTTCGGTAAGACGGGAGTCTATTTTGGGAGGCATCTTCACTGGCACAGTGGCCAAGGGCCTTATTCAGATAGCGATATTCTGGACCGCAGGCATCCTGATTTTCGGAATAGACCTCGGACTGTCTCCGGCCGCTGTTATCATCCTATCTATCCTGATGGTGCTCATGTCTTCAGCTTTTGGCATCATGTTAGCTACTCTGGTCAAGACCCCGCGCAGCGCCTCCTCTATAGCAGTGCTCGCCTCGCTGGTGCTGGCTCCCCTTGGCGGTTGCTGGTGGCCCCTCTTCATTACCCCCGAGTGGATGCAGTTCATAGCTAAGATAACTCCACATGGCTGGGCAAACACCGGCTTCAACAAATTGATGGTGTTCGGCGCTGACTTCAGTGCGGCGGTTCCGGAGATGCTGGCCCTGGTGGGCTTCGCTGTCGTATTCGGCCTGATAGCCATATGGCGATTCCGCACCAGTGCCGTTTAAGCCAACGTTCCCATGTTCCCGGTGCGATCTACTCCAGGAGCTTGAAGGCCATAACATCCACCAACCCCAAATCGGTCAATCTTAGCTCGGGGATCACCGGAAGCGCCAGGAAGGATAGGGTAGCGAAGGGCGCTGCTGGTATGCATCCCAGACTTGCAGCGATGCTTTTGAGTTCCTCCAGTTTCTGAACCACCGTTTCCAGGGGCTCCTCGGAAAGCAGGCCGGCGATGGGCAAAGCCAGCGAGCCCAAAATCTGACCCTCGCAGGCGATAGAGAGTCCGCCCTGAAGCCGCTCAAGTTCCCTGATCGCGGCGAGTATATCCCCATCATTCGTTCCCACAGCGATGATGTTGTGAGAATCGTGGGCAACCGAGGAGGCCAGTGCCCCTTTCTTGAGGCCGAAGCCCCGGACGAGTCCCCGGCCAACATTCCCCGTTGCCCGGTGTCTCTCCACCACCACCAGCTTGAGGATGTCCCTCAGGATATCCGGCTGCACGAACCCGTCTTCGATCCTGACCGCTTCCTCCCTTTTTCGGGTGATTATCTGGTCGGGCACAATCTCGATCACCGGCGCGGTTTTCCCCTGAGCCGCCAGCCTCAGCGAGCCTACCTCGAAGGGTTTGATATTGACCGTGTGGCAAAGTGCGCCACCGGTCACTGCGGGGGTGGGAATGACGAGCTTGCCATCTTCGGCGACGAGCTTGCCGTCATAGAAGACCATATTCGTCTCAAGACTTCGGAGATCGTTGAGCACCACCAGGTTTGCCCGATAGCCAGGAGCTAGCGCCCCCAATCTGCTCAGCCGGAAGTATTCCGCAGTATTGATAGTGGCCATCTGGATGGCCCGGACAGGGTCGAGTCCCCTGTCTATCGCCTTTCTCACCACCGCATCGACGTCGCCATCGCGCAGGAGATCGGCGCAACTGCGGTCGTCGACCACAAAAAAACATCGCTTGAAGGTCTGGTCGGTAACCAGCGGGAGCAGGGCATCGAGATTCTTCTCCGAGGAGCCCTCACGAATCATGAGGTGCATTCCCCCATTTAGCTTCTCCCTGGCCTCATCGATGGTGGTGCACTCGTGGTCGGAGTGGATACCAGCGCTGAGGTAGGCATTCAGAGCGCCTCCAGTGAGACCGGGGGCATGGCCATCGATAACCCTGCCCCGGAAAAGCTGGAGCTTGGCCCAGACACCAGGATCGCCACCGATCACGCCGGGGAAATTCATCATCTCGCCGAGCCCAATCATGTTCTTGAGATCCATGATTTCCTTCAGCTCTTCAGCGTCGAGCCGGGCGCCGGCGGTCTCCAACTGAGTGGCCGGCACACAGGAGGGGGCCATCCCGAAGATGTCCATCGGAAGAGGCTCGGCGTACTTCAGCATGTACTTGATCCCGGCCAGCCCGCAGACGTTGGCGATCTCGTGGAAGTCGGTGACCACAGACAGAACCCCCCGGGGAACAACCACCCGGGCATATTCAGCCGGACTCAGAAGGGAACTCTCCAGATGGATATGCCCATCGATAAATCCTGGTATCAGGTATTTCCCCCTGAGGTCTATGATCTCCTGGCCCTGCCGGTAATCGCCCAGGCCGGCAACCAGACCCTGGCATATGGCCACATTGGCCTTCTCAATCTCGGCGGTGAAGGTGTTCACCACCCTGGCGTTCACCAGGAGCAGATCAGCGGGGGTGTCGCCCCGGGCGGCCGCGAGCAGACGCTGGATGTGCATCTCTATTCCTCCTCCAGATAGCATATGTCGGGCAGATAGCGGTACTTCTCGTCGAAGTCGAGTCCATAGCCAACGACGAACCTATCGGGGATGGTAAATCCAGGGTAATCAATATGAACGGGGGTTTTTCTTCTTGATGGCTTATCCAGCAGTGCGCACAGTCTGATAGAAGCCGGCTTCTCCTGGCGCAGCCGGTCGAGGAAAGAACTCAAGGAAAGGCCGGTATCCACGATGTCCTCAACCACCAGGATTTCCCGCCCCTCTATCGCTGTTCTGAGGTACTGGATGACCTCAACGTCGCCTGAACTCTCCGTCCCCGACCCGTAGCTGGACATCCGGATGAAATCGACCTCCAGAGGCATGTCCAGCAGGCGTATTAGATCAGAGAGGAACACAAAGCTGCCCTTGAGAATCCCGATGAGAAGGGGATTCTTGTTGACATAATCTTGTCTGATTCGCTCAGCAAGTTCGGCAACCTTTTGCCTTATCTGCTCCCTGGTGATGAAGACCCTCGGATTTTCCATTGTCCTCCCGATTTTAACCACCGAAACACTGAGACACAGAGAGGTTCTTTATGTCATTCCTGCGAAGGCAGGAATCTATCTACCCCAGCAAATCGAAATATAAGTCCTTCCAACTCGGATTCTCCTTTTCAATCAGCTTAATCTTCCATTGCCTCTTCCAC
>JALPXQ010000046.1 GCA_023271515.1 Dehalococcoidia bacterium
CCTGGTAACCACCGCGGGCAATGCATTCCGGCAGGCTCTCGGCGTTGATGTGCCCACAATTAGCAAGGGTAAGCGGTTTTTGATAGCGATAAAAGGGTATATCACGGGCGTTGGGATAGCGTCTCCCATCTTTCTCGTAAAGCAGCCGCTCCACTGTCTCACCAGCGATAGTGGCTTCCACTATGTCGGGGGCATCAGAGACTTTCACTTTGACATACAACAGGTTATCAGGTTGGGTCTCCACCAAAGGTCCCTGAACACAGAGCCCGCGACATCCAGTAATAACTGCACCTATGCCGTGGCGATCTGGGTCTTCTGCTAAGAGCTCTACGTCAACCGGATCGCCCCTTTCCTTAACCCGGGTAGTGATAGCACTGAAAACTTCAAGGACGCCGCTAGCGATGCAACCGGTACCGGCGCAGACCAGGATACGCGGTCGCTGGCGGGACATAGCATCCGCGTAGAGGGCTTGCAAGCGATTGAGCTCTATTGATGATCTGATCATTTTTCTTCCTCCTCACGCAACTTATCGACAATAGCCACCGCTGCTTCGGGGTTTATCTGGCCGTGTGTTTTGCCGTTGACTATCATTACTGGCGCCAGTCCACAAGCCCCCACACAGGCTACTGTCTCCAGGGTGAACAGCATATCCGGAGTGGTTAGCTGCCCCTCTTTAAGGTCGTACTTGCGGCAGATGGCGTCGTAGGCAGACATAGACCCCTTGACGTGACAGGCTGTGCCGTCACATATGGTCACCAAGTGACGACCTTTGGGCTCCAGCGAAAACTGGGCGAAGAAAGTGGCCACCCCGAAGACCGTAGCCGGCGAAAGATTGAGAGCCGTGGCGATGTAGGTGAGCACCTCCTCGGGCAGGTAACGGTACTCTTCTTGCACCGCCTGCAAAATGGCGATCAATGAGCGATTAGCGGCGGTTTGCTCCGCGATTATCTCATTTAAGCGAAAAAACTGACGTTGTCCATTCCTCCTGCTTGGGGAAACTTGTATTTGCTGCTCAGTGCTCATAGACGAACCTCCTAATTTCACAAATGTTCTATAGAGATCAGTTTGTTGCGTCGTTTCAGTTGTTCAATCACCTCCTCCAGGTAAATCTGGCGCATGGGCTTGCCGCGCACTACGTCGGCCAACTGTTGTGGATTGATGGTATCACCGACGATGAAGTGAATATCATCGGCTTCCAACAGAATACGCGCCAGTCGCGTGCCCGCATCCTGTGCCGTAGGAAGGTCGTGGTTGGTCTCGGTTGTTCGCAGTCGTTCCGCTGCCGCACTCAAAGTGAGGACGCCTTCGCTCACCAAATCCACCCCCTCCAGGCGAGCAATTGGCGGGATTTTGCTCGGTGATGAGCTGGAACGCTGGCCCGGCGCCTGCCACTCGACTACCAGTTTTTGGCCTAACTCTCGGGCAGCCATCTGTGCGGTCGTCCCTCCACATATTACCCTGATACCCTCGGCTGAGATCAACTTGGTCACCGCCAGGCTATCCAGTTTGGGGTCCGACGGTGGCCCGGTAAGAACGGTGGCTGCACGAACCTGTCGCACCCACATACCAACGACTGTGGCATCGTCGCCGGGGGCACCATTATACAGTTTCAGACAGGTCTCGCTCAGAGCACGCATCAGTTGATAGGCATCACCACGCGTGGCTACCCAGCGCCGCACCGCCAGAGCGACGTTTTTCCATCCCCACCCCATGCGATAGAGCCCCCCCACCCCGGCGTGGATATAACCGTCGCTGATCATCACCATGTAGTCGCCATCTTTAAGAGCGAACCGGCTCTCACGGATGATCCTCCCGGCAATCACCCGCTCAGTCACAGGCAAGTCAACTACCTCATTGTCGCGGATCCAGTGGTGGGGAGTTATACTCCACCAGATAGGCCTCGCTCCCATGAAAAACCTGCAGCACAGGATAGTCACCATCAAATTCTCGCCCCCCACAGGTACGATACTTTGATCCACCGTAAGATCGTCCCGCAGACGCACGATCTTGTTAAGCAGAGGTTTGCCGGTATCCCGGACAGACAGGAAATCGTCCACAATGGGGATGAGTTCGCTCAGCGGCTTGCCACGGACCGCCACCCGGTGGCAGTTAAACATCCGCTCAGCAGTCAGGGATATATCCTGCACGTGCAGGGTGTTGTCCAGGATCAGGACGGCATTGGGGGTAACGTCCATCACCAAGTTGGTCAGCGATTCGGCCCGGGTACGCATGTAGGGAATGCACATTGTCGCCTCGGCCATGCCACTCAGGATGGCAGCGGCTTTCCGGCGACAGGAATCGTAACCGCAAGCTCCATAGTTAAGCTCATCCTCCGGCGAGTACTTCTCTACTTGATGCAGCACTTCCTGAATCTGCTCCTCAGTGAACTCCGGGATGGGCCGGCTGTAGTCGTGGTAGACTCGCTCAAGTTGTGGCCACTCGTTGCGGGTAGGCAACGGTTGTGGCTGACGGCGAGTGGCATAAGCAATCACCCGCTGCCGGGCAAGGGCCATGCTCTCCTGATCCATCAGTGCCGGGCCGTTGATACATCCCCCTCGCAGGACATCAACTCGACCAGACGAGCTTCAAGCGCCCCCGATCGGATCCCCTCCATCACATTCCGGCAGGCCTCTATGCCCGAGGCGATCACAATGTCACCCGCCAGGATGTCGGTGTCCATATGGCCGGTGCCTACCAGTCCCCCTTCAATGGGAAAGAGACGGGCGCAGCCCGTTCCATAATTTCGCCCTTCTTGGCGATGCATGGCCCGATGAACACGATAAAGGCATCATCGCCATATCGCCGGCGCAGGTACCGTCCATGGGCGATCATCGGCGAGACGATGGGCGCCAGATGAGGAAGGATATCCGGGTAATATTTCTCCACCATGCTGACCACCACGGGGCACGATGAGGTGATCATGGGCCAAAGCTCCACCTCCTGCTTGATCAACTCATGGTGGGCCTGACCGACCATCTCTGCGCCATAGGCAGTCTCGCCGGCGGCGGTAAACCCCAAGCCACTGAGGAATTGTTCCATCTGCGCAAAAGAAGCCATTTCGAAATAGGCCGGCACAGAAGGGGCTACACTGGCGATCATCCTCCGCCCTCCTGTTGATTCAGCCGCTCAAATATCTCGGCCACCCTGTCCGATCCGCGCACGTAGCACGAACTCCCGACGCAAATAACAATCGTCAGCATAGATATTTCTCCAGACACCTGCCATCTCCCCTTCCCGCTTCACCTGGCATAGCCACCTTACGACGCGTGATGTGATGCGAGAGTGTAGCCAGTTCGGCGGCCAGGTCTTCATTCTTGACCAACACATCCTCCGGCACCGCGAGCCGGCACGGTGCGAAGTTCCAGATCACTCTGATGCCTCCGGCGATCATCGTCTCAGCCACCTCCTGGGCGGCCGAGGCCGGTACGGTGATGATCCCCATCTGGATATGCAGCCGTTGGGACAGGTTGGCAAGCTTCTCTATTGGCAAGATGCGGCGCCCACCTATGGTTTTCCCCACCTTGGCGACATCGTTGTCAAACAGAGCAATGATCTGCAACCGGCAATGCTCAAACCCGGGGTAGAGAGCCAGCGCCCGGCCCAGGTTCCCCACACCCGCCAACACTGCCTCTTTGTCATTGATCAACCCCAGAAACTCCTCCAAATGGGAGGCCAGCGATCGGGCATCATAGCCTATCCCCGGGCGGCCCTGTTGAGAGAGATAGCTCAGGTCCTTGCGCACTTGCGCCCCGGGCACACCAACACTCCGACCAAGCTCATCGGAAGAGACAAAAGGCATCTCTTCCTCAATGGCTTTCATCAAGCGGCGGTAGTAGACCGGCATCCGCTGCAATGCGGGTCGAGGAAGACCAAATTGTCTCTCACGTTTCTGATTCATAGTCCGGCAACTTCGTTCTTTTGTGCACGAAGTATAACACACTTCTGGAAGAAGGTCAAGGGGTACTGCTTGACTTATTCCCTCAGACCTTGCATTATAGAGATGCGCAGTAGGGCATATCGCAACCCCTGCAATGCCGGAAATGTGCCCAAGCTGAGGTGATTTTTCACTTGATGAGTCTGAGGCGCCCACATGGCGAGGGAGCCTTCCAAATTGAGCCAGGCACCAGGAAACTGGCCCGGATAAGAGTGCGGGGGGTGGTGCAGGGGGGGGGCTTCAGGCCCTTCATCTTCCGGCTGGCCCATGAACACGGCCTTGCCGGATGGGTGCGCAATACCTCCGGCGAGGTGAATATCGAGGTCGAGGGCAAGGAGATAGAGCGCTTCCTGGACGATCTTAAGGCCAAAGCTCCCCCGATGGCCCGCATCGAAGGGGTCACGACCACCATTCATCCCCCCAAGGGCTATACCGAATTTGTGATCAAGGATAGCCTTGCAAGGGTCGGTGAGTATCAACTGGTCTCTCCGGACATTGCCACTTGCCCGGAGTGTCAGAACGAGATTCTCTCCCCTCGTGACCGGCGCTACCTGTACCCCTTCACCAACTGCACTAACTGCGGCCCCCGCTTTACCATCATCGAAGACATCCCTTATGACCGTCCCAGGACCACCATGCGCCACTTCGTAATGTGCCCTGATTGTCAGCGGGAATACGATGATCCCCTCAACCGCCGTTTCCATGCCCAGCCCAATGCCTGCCCGAGATGTGGTCCCCATTTGACCCTGGTGGATAACGGGGGCAATCCGGTGATATGCGATGACCCCATCGTGGCCACCGTCGATCTCTTCAAACAGAGCCGGATCGTGGCCATCAAGGGTTTGGGCGGATTTCTACTCGCCTGCGATGCGACCAATCCACAGACGGTCAATCTCTTGCGAGAACGAAAAAGGCGACCAGCCAAGCCATTCGCCGTTATGGTGCCGACACTGGAAGAAGCAAAAAGGCATTGCGTCGTTTCCCCGGAGGAAGAGGTGCTTCTGGAGTCGTCTCAGTGCCCCATTGTGCTCCTTGAGCGGAGAAGTGATTCTCTCGTCTCCCCCGAGGTAACCCCGGGCATCAAGTACCTGGGCATCATGCTCCCTTATACCCCGCTACATCATCTGCTCTTGAGGGAGGCGGGTCTGCCTCTTGTCATGACCAGCGGCAACCTGAGCGAAGAGCCCATCGCCCGGGACAACGATGAAGCCCTGCGGAGGCTGAGTGGCATCGCGGATTACTTTTTGCTGCATAATCGGGATATTTATTCCCGCTATGATGATAGCGTCTACATTGTGGAGGAAGGAGGAAAAGAACACCTTCTGTCTCACCAGGGAGAACCACGCTTTCCTGAGCCAGCATATCGGCGATATGGAGAATGAGGAGACCCTGGAGCAATTCGAGAAAACCATCGAGCTTTACCGGAGGCTGTTTCGCATCCATCCCGAGGTGGTAGCCTACGACATGCACCCGGAATATCTGGCCACCAAGTATGCCCTTGAACTGGGTGAGAGGGAGCCCGATTTGAAGCTGGTTCCGGTTCAGCATCACCATGCCCATATCGTAAGCTGCCTGGTGGAGAACGGTGCCGCCAGACCGGTCATCGGGGTGGCATTCGACGGCACTGGATACGGCACGGACGGCACTATCTGGGGCGGGGAATTCCTGATAGCCGACTGGAGGGGCTTTGAGCGACTGGGGCACCTGGAATATGTCCCCCTGCCCGGCGGGGCAGCCGCCATCAAGAAGCCCTACCGCATGGCACTGGGTTATCTTTTCAGCCTAGGCATCGCTGAAGGCGTGCCCTTGCTCAGCAGAATCGATCCCACCGAGGTTGAGCTGATAAGACAACAGGTGGAACGCAAGATCAACTCGCCCCTTACCTCCAGCCTTGGGCGTCTCTTCGATGGGGTGGCCGCCCTGGCAGGGGTGAGAGACGAGATCACCTACGAGGCCCAGGCGGCCATCGAGATGGAGATGCTTGCCCCGAAAGAAGTCCAGAATTTCGGCGGTTATCCATTCTCCATCACCGCGCACCAGGGGATGAGGGTTGTTAAGCTCGGGGAACTCCTGGCAGCAGTGATAGATGACATCAAGAAAGGGGTCCCTGTGCCGCTCATATCAGCCAGGTTCCACAAAACCATTTCCGAGATGATTGTAGGGATGTGCCGCCTCTTCGCCCGGGAAAGGGGGCTCAGCCAGGTGGCGCTGAGTGGCGGGGTCTTCCAGAATCGGCTGCTCGTGCGTCTGGCAACTTCTGCTCTTAGAGCGGAGGGGTTCACTGTGCTTACCCACAGCCTGGTGCCAGCTAACGATGGCGGCATATCTCTCGGCCAGGCGGTGGTAGCAAACTTCAGTTAACAATTGGGTGCGTGAAGGAAGGCCAAGATGTGTCTAGCCATACCAGCATTAATCAGAACAATTGAAGGCCAAGAGGCGGAGGCCGATATGGGAGGGTTCAGCCGCCGCATCAGTCTCTGGCTTACCCCGGAGGTAGAGGTGGGGGATCATGTGCTCATTCACACGGGCTATGCCATAAGTGTGTTAGATCAAGAGGAGGCCGAAGAGACCCTGCGGCTTTTTGAGGAGATACAGGCCATGGAGGGAGCGGCTTGAAGCTCACCAGCGAATTTCGCCGCTCTGAACTGGCACAGGGATTGGTCTCCCGGATCCACAGGCGCTCGAAGGCCCCGGCCCGACTGATGGAATTCTGCGGCGGACATACCGTGGCCATCCTCAAGCACGGCATTCGTCAGCTCCTGCCTCCTACTATTGAGATGCTCTCCGGACCGGGGTGCCCGGTCTGTGTCACCGCCAACGCCGATCTCGATAAGGCCATGGCGCTGGCCAAAGTTCCCGGGGTGATCCTGGCAACTTTTGGCGACATGCTAAAGATTCCCGGCAGCAACTCCAGTCTGCAAGAGGCTAAAGCTGAGGGTGCTGATGTGCGGATAGTCTATTCCACTATGGATGGCCTCGATATAGCAAGGCAAAACCCTGAAAAGTCGGTGGTCTTCCTGGGCATCGGATTTGAGACCACCGCTCCCACCCTCGCCGCCTCCGTCCTCCAGGCTGAGCAGGAGGGAATAGAGAACTATTATATCCTCTCCCAGCACAAGCTGTGCCCCCCGGTTACCCGGGCTCTGCTGGATTCGGGAGAGGTCAAGCTCCAGGGGATTGTCTGTCCTGGCCATGTGAGTGTCATCATCGGGTCCCGTTCCTGGGAATTCATCCCGCGGGATTATGGCATCCCCTGCGTGGTCTCCGGCTTCGAGCCGCTGGATATCTTGCAGTGCATCGACATGCTGCTGACCCAGATTGAAAGCGGCATATCCACAGTGGAAATCGCCTATCGCCGCGGGGTACGCCCCGAGGGCAATCAGACGGCTCAAGAACTGATGAAGGAGGTTTTTGAACCCTGCCCCACCTCCTGGAGGGGGGTGGGGATAGTTCCTCAAAGCGGCTTGAGGCTCCGGGAGAGGTATCGGCGCTTCGATGCTGAACTGGCCTTCGATTTCGATCCCGGACCCACTAAGGAGCACCAGGGTTGCATCTGCGGCGAGATCCTGCGCGGGGTAAAGACCCCCAGAGATTGTCCCCTTTTTGCCAAGGTTTGTAACCCTGAGCAGCCCGTCGGTTCCTGCATGGTCTCCTCGGAGGGCAGTTGCGCCGCCTATTACCTTTACGGATTAGACAGATGAAGAAGATACTGCTTGCGCACGGCAGCGGAGGGAAGATGAGCCATGACCTTGTGGCAAGGAGATTCCTTCCTGCCTTCAATAACCCACACCTTGCCAAACTCGACGATGCGGCGATCTTCGACATTCAGGGGCATCTGGCGTTCACCACTGATAGCTATGTGATAACCCCGATCTTCTTCCCTGGCGGCGATATCGGCAAGCTCGCAGTCTGCGGCACAATCAACGACCTGGCCATGATGGGGGCCGTTCCCCTCTATTTGAGCCTTTCCTTCATAATTGAGGAGGGTCTCCCGGAGGATGAACTCCAGGCCATTGTAGACTCCGCCCAAAGGGCCGCCGCCGATGCCGGAGCGATGATAATCGCCGGCGATACCAAGGTGGTGCCTCGCGGCAGTGCCGACAAGCTGTTCGTCAACACTTCAGGGATCGGTGCGGTGCCGACGGGGATTCATCTCTCAGGCGGCAATGCCCGGGCGGGGGATAGAGTCATCCTGAGCGGGACGATAGGCGACCATGGCATCGCGGTACTCAGCCAACGAGAAGGACTGAGTTTCTCCACTACCCTCCAGAGCGACTGTGCTTCTTTGAACGAGATGGTGGCTCAAATGCTGGAGGCAAGCTCAAACATACATTGCCTTCGCGATCCCACCCGCGGCGGCCTGGCCACCACCTTGAATGAGATCGCCGCCCAATCCGGGGTCGGCATCAGGATCGAAGAGGCCACGATACCGGTCCGCCGCGAGGTTCAGGCTGCCTGTGAGATGCTGGGCTTTGACCCTCTCTATGTGGCCAATGAAGGAAAGCTGGTGGCTGTGGTTGCCTCTGAGGATGCGGAGCAAGTCCTGAGGGCAATGCAAAGAAACGAGCACGGAAGAGAGGCGGCCATCATTGGCGAGGTGACGGCGGAAAGCGTCGGCCGGGTGGTGATGAAAACCAGCATCGGGGCCTCACGAATAGTTGACATGCTGGTGGGCGATATCCTGCCGCGGATCTGCTGATGGTGGCGACCAAGCGCGTCTATCTCCTCACTGGCATGCCCGGTACGGGTAAGACCACCATCATCAGGGAAGCTCTCTCAAGGAGTGAAAGGAGTGCCGGCGGCTTCTACACCGAAGAAATAAGGGTGAAGGGCGCAAGGCAGGGATTTCAAATTGTCACCTTAGACGGAGAGACCGCCATCCTGGCCCACATCGAGATACACAGCCCCTACCGGGTAAGCAAGTACGGAGTTGACCTCAGCAACTTAGAACGGGTGGCAGTTCCCGCCATCGAGAGAGCGGTAAAACACCATGATATTGTGGTCATCGATGAAATCGGGAAGATGGAACTCTTCTCGTCCGCCTTTCGGGAAGCGGTAATGGAGGCGATGGAGAGCGGGAAGCTGGTTCTCGGCACTATCATGCTTAAATCCGATCCCTGGGCGGATAAGATCAAGCGCCACCCGGCAGTGGAGCTGATCCTGGTTGACCGAACCAATCGGCAACAGGTGTTGAGGCGGTTGCTCCAATGGATGGAATCGCCCCGTAGTTAATCCCAAAACTCCTCGCAGTTCCCCTCCACTGGCGGCAGGGGAAAAGGCATACTGGTTGTTTTTCCATTCTTGTTGACTTTTGAGGGTGTACAGCCTATGATATAGGCAATCGCACCAGATGGTTCTGCAAAATACAAGTAATACCGCAAGATGTAGAATTGTTGTACGGGGTTTTCTGTATAATTAAGAGTTAGGCTCCCCAGAAAATTTCCTGGTTGGCAGAATTCTCGGTATGATGTATAGTCATACTAGGAGGTGGGCAATGAATAAGAATAAAATTGCAATCACCATGGATCAGAACATCATCAAACGTTTAGATCATCTCATCAAGGAACACATCTTCACAAACCGTAGTCGGGCAATTCAGGAAGCGGTCCAGGAAAAGCTGGAACGAATGGAGCGTAGCCGTTTGGCGAAAGAATGTGCCAAACTCGATCCATCCTTCGAAAAGGCAATGGCTGAAGAAGGTGTATCTGAGGAATTGAGCAAATGGCCCGAATATTGAGGGGTGACATTCGTTGGGCTGATTTAAACCCTGTGCGAGGCAGGGAGCAAGCAGGTTTGAGACCTGTTTTGATTCTAAGCCAGGATGTTTTTAATGAGCGCTCGGGGACGGTCATTGCAATGGCCATTACAAGTCAAGCTCAACGTGCTGGTTTTCCGCTGACTTTGGAGCTAACATCAGAAAACTTGCCAAAGCGTTCACGGGTCAAAATTAGCCAAATTCGAACACTTTCCCGGGAAAGGATTGGTGAGAGGATAGGTATGGCATCTCCAGAGGAATTGGCTCAGATCATTGAAGGCTTAAATGAAATAATTGGCACCTAACATCCGCTGCAGCCGACCGCCAAAGGCGGCGGCTGAAGTCCCGCCGTTAGGCTTCAAGCGGACACAACATTCAGCCAGCGGTCGGATTCGAACCGACGACCGGCGGTTTACGAAACCGCTGCTCTACCCCTGAGCTACGCTGGCGTTGAAGCTAAATTTTGTGAGTGGG
>JALPXQ010000047.1 GCA_023271515.1 Dehalococcoidia bacterium
TCACTCACCATACTTGACGGGAGCAAGTGAAGATTAGCAAGGAACACTCATTATGTAGCGTACTAGAGAGGGTATATGAAAGAGTTTGACCCAACAGATGAAGATTATAACCTGTGGTTATTTCTCGCCCAGGTGAGATGGGTAATGTTGAGGGCCAGGCAGATGGAAGTCAGTCGATACGGTATCACCGCAAGCCAGGCTTCGGTTTTGTTTATTGTTAATGCCCTTGGCGATGAGGCAACGCCTGCCGAGATATCAAGGTGGCTTTTCCGGCAGCCGCACTCGGTCACGGGGATCCTGAACAGGATGGAGAATCAGGGGCTGGTGAAGAGGGTTAAGGATTTAGCTAAGAAGAACCATGTGAGGGTGGAGTTGACCGAGAAAGGAAGCGCGGTCTATGGTGATTGCTGCAAGCGAGAATCTATGCACCGGATAATGTCTTCGCTATCCGGCGAACAGCGCCGGCAACTGATCGCTTGCCTCGAGAATCTGCGAGATGCCTCGTTGAAATACCTGGGAGAGGAGCAGGAACTGCCCTTCCCATACTAATTGAGGAGGTAAGGGATGTCTCAACCGTTGGAAAAGGTGTTTAACCCCGGTTCTGTTGCCATCATCGGTGCATCTGAAGTTCCCGGTAAGGCATCGGAGAGAAGAACCAGGAGCCTTCTCGAAGGAGGATACCGGGGTGAAGTGTACTTGATCAATCCCAAGAGGACCCAGCTTTTTTCCCGGAAGGCATACCCGAGCATTCTCGACATTGATAAACCGGTGGACCTGGTAATGATTGTCATCGCTCCCCGGTTGCTTGCCTCGGCGGTGGCGGAAAGCGTCAAAGCGGGGGCAAAGGGGATTATTATCATAACTGCCGGGCTCGGCGAAACCGGGGATGACGGGAAAAAGATTGAGGCGGAAATTCTAAATGAGGCCGCCAGGGCAGGTACCTACATTATCGGTCCGAATTGCAGCGGGATGTTTAGTGCGTCAGCAGACATGAATCTCCTCGGCGTTCCTCCTCTCAAAAAGGGTAACCTCTCCGTCCTTGCTCAAAGTGGAAATATCATCGATTCTCTGACACATTATGCCCGGATGAGGGATCTGGGATTTAGCAGGGTAATAAGTGCTGGGAACGCCATTGGAGTCAAGTTTCACGAGTATCTGAGCTATCTGGCAGACGACCCGGACACAAAGGTTATTCTAGCCTATTTGGAAGGGATCAAGAACGGTGATGAGTTTGTGGCGGTTGCCCGGGAGACGGTCAAGACGAAGCCAATCGTTCTCATTAAGGCTGGAAGAACAAAGGCCGGCATGAGGGCGGCTGCCTCTCACACTGGTTCCCTCGCAGGCGATGATGTCATTGCGGATGCGGCTCTGAGGCAAGCCGGAATTATGCGGGTATCTAATATAGACGAGTTATTCGACGTGGCCCAGGCGTTCCTTACCTGTCCCTTGCCTAAAGGGAATCGTGTTGTTATTCTATCCGAGGGTGGAGGGGATAATACAATCGCTGCCGATAACGCGGAGAAACATGGAATGGAGGTGCCTGTTCTCGCGGAGATTACCCAGGAGAAAATGAGGCCCTTTCTGCTTGGAGGGATGCCGGCGAGTAATCCCATCGATTATGGTGGAACGGCGGAGGAGAATCCACACATGATCACGGAATGCGTCGATGTCGCGATGCAGGATGACCAGGTGGATGGGGTGTTCATTACCGGTTTCTTTGGAGGATTTAAGGACATCATCGCGCCCCATATAGGCGCACTGGAAGAGCAAACTTCCCGTGAACTGGTTGACCTGGTGAAGCGTTATCAGAAACCATTGTTCGTCCATACGAGTTTTGCCCGTGAGCCAATGGAATCCCTTCAAATCCTCAAATCTAATGGAATACCGGTTCTGGATTCATCTGAGCGGACAGCGCAATGCCTGAGTGCCCTGATGCGATTCGCCATGAACCAGCAGAAGATAATGAAGATGAAGACTCCTCCTCGTAAGGCAGAAGAAAACCCCTATATCAAGGCGCTCTTTAAGAAGGTCAGGGACGAAGGGAGACTCAACCTCCTGGAGACGGAATCGAGGGATTTGCTCCACCACTACGGCATGGCGCTTCCTGAGGCAAGACTCGCCAGGGATTCGTCAGAGGCTGGTGCTGCTTATGATGAATTTGGGCAGCCCCTCGCCATGAAGGTCGTAAGCCCGGATATCGTCCACAAATCGGATTCTGGCGGGGTCAGACTCGGCCTTAGAACCAGGGGGGAAGTGGAGAAGTCTTTTAGCGAAATCCTGGCCAACGCTGAAAAAGTGACTCGCCGGGATCGTGTCCTGGGAGTGCTGTTATCCCCCATGGCTTCGAAGGGTCAGGAGTGTATCATCGGCATGGTCAGAGACCCTCAATTCGGTCCCGTTATAATGTTCGGCCTGGGTGGTATATTTGTGGAGGTGTTGAAGGATGTCTCCTTCCGGGTGGCTCCGCTGACGGCGGAGGATATCGATGAGATGATTCAAGAGATAAAGGGATACCGGATATTGACCGGAATAAGGGGAGAAAAACCGAAAGACATTGATTCTCTGAAAGACATCTTGTCCAAGCTGTCTCAAATTGCGATAGACAATCCGGAGATTCAAGAGGTGGATCTGAACCCCGTCATCGTGCATGAACGGGGCGCATCCATCGTTGACTCCAGAATCATTTTGGGCTAATCTCCAGAAAAAAAGGGGGCTTACGCAAAATGGCTTATGAATGCATCATTTATGAGAAAGAGGAAGGAATCGCGACCGTCAAACTGAACCGGCCCCAGGTTTTGAACGCCATGAACAAGCAGTTGTGGCTCGAATTCCAGGAAGCTCTGGAGGATGCAAGGAACGATCCCGAAATCAAGGCGCTGATTATCACCGGGGAGGGAAGGGCTTTTTCAACGGGGGCGGATCTGAAGGAATCGAAGACCAGAACTATCGAGGAATACCGTGACTATCTGACTGAGCTGCAGGAGGCGTCGCGGAAGCTCATGCGATTTGAAAAAGCCACCATCGCTGCCATCAATGGTTACGCCCTCGGTTCAGGATACGAACTGGCGCTCGCCTGTGATATACGGATTGCCGCCGAGGACGCAAAGATTGGTTCACCTGAGGCAAGCGTCACTTCCTCCGTTACCGGAGGGGCAATGAGATTGGTGCAAGATCTCATCGGCCCTGGAAAGGCAAAGGAGCTTATTTTCACCGCCGAGTTTATTGATGGAAGAGAAGCGGAGAGAATCGGGTTGGTCAACAAGGCCGTCCCGCTTGATCAATTGATGGAAACAACAAGGGAGATGGCGAGAAAGATTGCCCAGAATTCAGCCTTCTCCATCAAGATGATAAAAAGAGGACTGAACCTTGCGCGGGGAGAGGTCAGCCTGGAGGCGTTGATGGATTACGAGATCGAGGCCTGTCTGGCCTGCGTGTTCACCAAGGAAAGGCAGGAGCAACTGGAGGCCTTTGAGTCCAGAAAGAGGGATTGAATTGGGGAAGGCGGTGATTTGGGGAGAAGGAGGTGAGAATATGTGAAGGCAATGCCTCGACAACAAAGCTGAGGAATGCTGGGAGAGTCCCTCAGCGCGATCCGCAGGCTCCCAAAAAATGAAAGAGGAGGCAAATCGGTGAAAAAGAAAATATTGCTAATTCCGCTGGCATTGCTGCTGGCCATGAGCTTGGTTGGTCTTGGATGTCCGCCGGTACAGGAAGTAGATCCTGTGGCAGATCCTGTGGTAGATCCGGACGTCCCAGCACCGCAGTTTATCACCATCGCCACGGGCAGTCCCGGCGGTGTATATTACCCATTGGGCGCTGCGATGGCCGTGATGATCGGCAGGATGACCGATCACCGGGCTGCGGCGGAATCGACCGGCGCATCGGTTGAGAACAGCCGGTTGGTTGGGGCAGGGGATGTTACCATGGGACTGGCGATGGGAAGCGTAGCCTTTAAGGCAACTCAGGGTGAGGCGCCATTTGAGGAAGCGATCCCGTTAAAGGCCTTGCTTAATATGTATGCCTCTCCGCTGCACTTTCTCACCGTAGAAGGGACCGGCATCTACACCATAGGTGATCTAAGGGGGAGAAAGATATCCATCGATGTTCCCGGCTCAGGTTGCAACGTGCAGAGCCGTGCCGTTTTGGAGGCATATGGCTTTTGCCTGGATGAAGATTTGACCATTGCCGAGCTTTCTCAACCAGAGGGGGTAAGGGCTCTCATAGATGGGGTAATTGATGCCATGACCCTTCAGGCTGCTTTCCCCGCTGCAGGGGTAATAGAGGTGGCTGCTATGAGGCCATTGGTCCTGATTCCTATCACCCAGGAATTGTTTGACAAGGTGGATGCCAAGATGCCGGCCATTGTCCCGGTTACCATCCCGGCAGGCACCTACGAGGGTGTGGACTATGACGTGTTTGCCATAGGTGATTCCAACCCCATCATTGTCCGTTATGATATGCCGGACTGGCTCGCCTATGAACTGACGAGAGTGATCCATGAGAATGTGTTCGAGGGTAGGTGGGCCCTGGTTAATGCTCATCCGATAGCGGCTCAAATAGTCCCCGAGCTTTCGGTCCACACCCCGATACCCCTCCACCCCGGAGCGATTAAATTCTTCGAGGAACAAGGGGTTCTCCCATAATTAGGTAGGCATTAGGGGTAGTCAGCCAGGGGATTCTCTGGCTTGACTACTCCTCCTCTACCTCCTGCCCGCCATGTGGAGTAGGGCAGACTGCTCCACATGGCGAGAGCGAGGAATCCGGGAGGCGGCATGAGCAAGGTCATATTCGATCACAATGTGAGAGTTACTGCGCTGCTTTTTCTGGCGGCTATTCTTCTGGTAACTGGTTTGGGATGTCTGCGGGAATCTACCCCTTTTTCCCTCCGAGTGGACAGCCTGAACCATGAAAGGACTCTGCTGGATGTGCCGGTGAACCCTGGAGACCGGTTCTATATCGATTATATTCACTCCTCAGCCAAAACCCCTGTCCAGAGTACATTTCAGGTAGGGAGCGAGGGACAGATGGTTCTGGTGGAAGAGAGTTTCCTGTGGCACGGTGCCGGCCTTGAATCCACGGAGCATCCTGGCGTGCGGATTATTTCTAAGGAAGGCGAAACCAGGGTTCTTCTCGATCGTCACTTTCCATTCCTCCGATTAAGAGTGGGGTGCGTCGCAAACCATAGATTGACCTTTAACGGGAGAACGATCCCCCTCAAGGAGATTGCTGAGGGCTACGACCTGCTCAAGATATGGATCAGGAAGGATCGGTGAACGATAGGCGATTCAGATGAAATCGAGAAGGGAGCTTAGATGATAGAAGGAGAGGAAAGAACAGACATCACCGCTGAGGAGAAAAAATATATCCCTGCAAGGCGAGACCTCACCGGTTCTTGGGGATATGTGGTTGCCATCATATGTGTGGCAGCGGTTGCCTACCATATCTATTATCCCTTTGCCCGCCCGTTTTTTGCCCTGGAGCACCGGGTAATTCACTTGTTATGGGTGGCATCCCTGGGCTTTCTGATTTACCCCTTCCGAAAAGGCAAGGTAGTCAAGAACAGGCCCGGTGTTTCGGATATCATCCTGTGGCTGTCGATCGCGGGAATCCTGATATGGCTGTTTGTCTTCGCCGATGACATCCTCAGGCGAGCCGGCACCTTCCTTGACAGCGATGTAAAAATAAGCATTGTCCTGATTATCCTCGTCCTGGAGTTGTGCCGCAGAACCATGGGCATAGCAGTTCCTATTCTCGTGGGCGTGTTTTTGGCCTATACGCTTTGGCTCAGTGTGTACATGCCAGGGCTTTTGTTCCGCCCGCCCATAGGCATCGAGCGAGTAGCCACGTACCTTTCCCTATCCACTGATGGCATCTTTGGAATCCCGCTGGGGGTTTCGGCTAACTTCATCTTCCTATTTATTCTGTATGGGGCAATTCTGCGCAAAACGGGAGGAGGGAATTTCTTCACCGATATAGCCTTTGCTCTCACAGGACGTGCTCGGGGAGGCCCTGCCAAAGCGGCTGTCGTTGCCAGCGGTGGTATGGGTATGATATCCGGCAGTTCCGTGGCCAATACGACGACTACCGGCGCCATCACCATTCCGCTGATAAAGGGAGCCGGCTTCCCGGCCCATTTTGCCGGGGCGGTGGAAGCCTCTGCCTCCACCATGGGGCAGTTCATGCCTCCGGTGATGGGAGCCGCAGCCTTCATTATGGCCGAGTTCCTGGCCGTGCCATATCTTACGATCGTGGTTGCTGCGGCAATCCCGGGCGTACTGGCTTTCTTTGCCGTTTTCATGCAGGTCCACTTCAGGGCTATGTCTATGGATATCAAAGTCAGGGACGAAATAAACGTCAAAATTTGGGAGGCCATGAAAGCGGGATGGCATCACCTCATAGCGATTGCCGTTCTCGTCGGCGTACTGGTTGCGGGATACTCTCCGGAAAGGGCGGCGATTTCGGGAATCCTTACCCAGGTAGCTGTCTGTATGTTGCGCCACGTGATTGGCGGTATCCTGCGAAGACATGCCATCATGTCCCCTCGGGATACCATTCGAGGGATGGTTGATGTCTGTCGCGAGTCGGCTATTGGGGCTATAGAGGTGGCAGCGGTCTGTGCCGCCGTAGGTCTCATTATTGGTCCAATCACGCTCACTGGACTTGGGCTCAATTTCTCCGGCATTGTCGCGGAGATCGCCCATTACATGCTGATTATCGGCCTGCCGATAGCAATGATCTCCTCTCTGATTCTAGGGATGGGTGTGCCCACAACGGCCAAATATATTATCGTCGCCGCTCTGGTCGCCCCGGCGTTGATACGCATGGGAATACTACCTATAGCCGCTCATCTGTTTATCTTTTACTGGGCGGTAATGGCGGATATCACCCCGCCGGTGGCGCTGGCCGCCTATGCCGGGGCGGGCATCGCCAAGGCTAATCCATGGAAGACCGGGCTCACCGCATTCCAGCTCGGGCTTGCCGGATACATCATACCTTTCATCTTCGTCTTCAACACCGGGCTTCTCCTCAGGGGGTCCTTCCTCGACATAGCGCTCAGCATGATCGTAACCGTGGTTGCTGTAATCGCTCTTGCCGCTGCTATCCAGAACTGGTTCCTCATTCGAACTAATCTATTCGAGCGGCTGCTGCTCTTCGCCATCCCGATACTATGCATTCCACCTCTCGGAATGCAGACGTTGATAATTCCCCTGCTCCTTGGAGTCGTACTGGCCTCACAATGGATCCGACGGCGATCGCTTCCCCTAGTAGCCCACGTTGACAATCCATAATCTTGTGGCCCTTGACATTCCGGTCTCGGCTATGCTATACTGCCAATGGGATTCGGCCCGCGGGCCGATCGGTGGGGTCCTTGGGAGGGGGGTGGCAATTTCAGGGCATGCTACCTGCGCGGGCAAGGCAGAGGTCCTGGCGGACGACAGGTGTTCAGCGCAAGTGTTAGTGGCTATGATTGCATTCTTGGATTCTTGGCAACTGCGGCTCTAGCATATTTATTATACTTGGCTTTGACCACAGCCTCGGGTGATTGGTTTCTCTGGAGTAAGGAGGAGCTGATTATCGGGGCTGTTTTTGCTTTAATAGTGGGGGAACCGGGAGGCTGCTCTTTGGGAAGAGCCTTCGCATGCTAAACCCCAGGAGGTGGGTTTTATTCCTGGTCTACCTAATAGGACCATTCTTTTGGGGAATGGCGAAGGCGAATGTCGATGTTGCCTACCGCGTAATAACCGGAAGGATAAATCCGGGCATTGTGAAGATCTCTCCCGGTCTGAAGACCGACCTCGGTATAACTCTGCTGGCCAATTCCATAACCCTGACTCCCGGGACATTAAGCGTAGAAGTTGACGAAGAAACGAATGAACTCTATATTCACTGGATAAACGTGAAGAAGGAAGTCCTGGAGAAAATGCCGCGGGATTACCGGTATGTATGTGAAAAATTCCCTGACTGGGCCAGGAGGGTGGCGGAATAATGTGGTTTCCTATTGCGCTGTTCCTTGGGATTTGTATCGCCGTAATCGTTATCAGGCTGTTTTTGGGCCCCACCCCCCAGATCGGCTGGTGGGACTGGATACCTTAAACACCCTGGTTATAGTGTCCATGGTTGTTTTGGGAGCGGCATTTTGAGAACCCGATATACATCGATGTGGCTATCGTCTATGGCCTGCTTTCCTTTGTGGCCACGCTTTTCATCGCCAAGTATATAGAAAAGGGCACCTTCTAATGATAGTAGATGTAATCACCTACGTATTGATTGGCGTGGGATGTTTTTTCAATCTGATAGCGGCATGGGGATTGCACCGTTTTCCTGATGTTTATACCAGGCTGCACGCCGGGACGAAATGCACTACATTTGGCGCCATATTCCTGATTGGGGCGGTAGTGCTACAATCGGTAAGTGTCTGGGTTGCAGATGGGATTTCCTCCCCGCAATCGATTCTTTCTATACACGCAGTTATTGTCCTGGTGGTCGTCTTGCTTACCAATCCCACGAGTGCTCATGCCCTTGCCCGGGCGGCGCATAGGAGCGGGGTGAAGCCGGCCCGATCAGTTGTGGATGATCTGGAGAAGGAAAAGCGTGATTGAGTCGGCAATTCTACACATAATCTTGCTGGTGCTCATCGTCGTGTGCGCGCTGCTGGTCGCCATATTTAAGGACCTCATCGTCGCCGCGATAACCTTAGCGGCGTTCAGCCTGCTCCTGGCCCTTCAGTTTTATCTGCTCCAAGCCCCCGATGTAGCTATTGCCGAGGCCGGGGTGGGGGCGGCTCTCACTGTAGCGATATACGTTATTGCCATCAGAGCAACCAAGCGGATGTAGGAAAAAAATGAGAACAATTGCCATAGCGCTATCCCTGGGCGTCTTCATCGTTTTCTTGGTAGCCGCAGCATTTCTCATGCGCCCCTTTGGCTATCCAACACCTCCGGCAGAGGGCTACGTAATGATGGACGACTACATAATAGAGAATGCGCAGCCTGAAACCGGAGCCAATAATGTGGTAACGGCGGTTCTCTTCGATTATCGAGGCTTTGACACCCTGGGCGAGGTCATCATCCTGTTTGCCGCCGTGACCGGGGTGGGTATGCTCTTCAGGAGGCAGAGTTTTGACCGCTCCGCGGTCAAACGGGAGGAAGGGTTGGGTGAACCCTCAGCCTCACCGCCCGTTAGCGCCAGAGGCGCTAATTATGTCTAAGATTGTGCGTACCATGTCCCGCGTCTTGGCCCCGGTTATTTTCATCTGGCGGACTGGCCACCGTATTCTTCTATAATTTCCTCGTTGGCTCTCCCATTTTTGGCCGTATCCCCGCCCCTGGCCCAAATCCCGGAGATATATGGACCGGGGGAGTGATTGCTCTAATGAATCTGGGCGTAGGCCTGAAGGTGCTTGCGGGGCTTTCCGCCGTGGTTCTGGTCATGGCGTTAGCCGCCGGCATGAGGGAGAAGGAGGAAGAATGATGGGGAACATTCATTTCTTTGCCGTGGCCGCCTTGATCGGCATTGCCCTATACATCATCATGGCCCAGAGGAATTTGATAAAACTTGCCATGAGTATGAGTATCCTCGCATCAGCCATTAACTTGTTCCTGATCGCACCAAATATCTAGGGTATAGGGCAGAAGGGACGGCACCCATTTATACCCATGCCCCCGGGGAGGTTATGGTGCTGCCCGTCCCACAAGCTTTAACCCTGACAAGCATTGTCATTACCGTGGCAGTGCTGGCGCTGATGCTTACCTTGATAATACGAATCTATCGTCATACCGGGAGTATAGACTCAAAGGAGTCTAGGCTGATGAAAGAATGATGAATCTGGATGCTCTGGTAGTTCACTCCCCTGTCCTGATAATAGCCATCCCACTGCTCATGGCGTTGTTGACCCCTCTAATTGGCAGGGTAAGTGAGAGGGGCAGAAATGTACTTGTAATAGCGAGTCTGGTCTTCGTATCATTCCTGGTTTTCCTTCTGGCAAGGGACATCTACCTCAACGGGTTACGCGTC
>JALPXQ010000048.1 GCA_023271515.1 Dehalococcoidia bacterium
TGGGTGATAACGGAGAAGGAGCGGATGTTGGACTACCTGACTGATGAAACTGCCACTGAGGTAAGGCCTCAGCCGGCAGTGGAAACAGTTCTGGTAAAACCGGCCAGCTCTGAAGAAGTGAGCCGCATCCTGAAACTGGCCAACCATGAGGGAATTCCGGTATTTCCCCGTGGCGGGGGAACGGGCTTGTGTGGTGGCGCCATTCCGACGGAGAACGGCATAGTTCTGTCATTGGAGAGGATGAATAAGATTGAGGTCGACCAGGATAATCTGATGGCAATCGCTGAAGCTGGTGTGACCCTTAAGGATTTAGCCCAGAAAGTGGAACAAGAGGGCCTGTTTTTTCCACCACGTCCAGGGGATGAGAGTTCTCAGGTAGGTGGTCTGGTTGCCTGCAATGCGGGTGGGTCCCGTGCGGTGAAGTATGGGGTTATAAGGAGCTATGTAAAGGGGATCGATGCCGTCCTGGCTACGGGTGAGGTACTGAGGCTTGGGGGGAAATTGCTGAAGAACAATAGCGGGTACGATCTGATGCATTTAATAATCGGCAGTGAGGGGACCCTGGCGGTGATAACCAGGGTGATTCTGCGGTTGTTTCCGCAATTGGGTGCCAGCGCCACAATGATCATACCCTATGATAACCGCCACGATGCGATTAATACCGTTCCGAAGATATTACAAAGTGGAGTTATACCGTTGGCTATCGAGTATATGGATCGTGGCCCAATCGAGCTTTCAGCGGAGCACTTGAACATGGAGTGGCCCTGTAAGACCGGGGCGGCCTTCCTGATGATAATAGTGGAGGGTAAGGGCGAGGAGGAGGTATACGCAGACTGTGAGAAGATCTCTGAGATCTGTGAAAGATACAATGGGCTTGAGCCGGTAGTGGGGAAGACGAGAAAGGAGCAAGAGCGGGTTCTGAAGATAAGAGGCAATATGTACCTGGCCCTGAAGCACAAGATTGCAGACACTCTGGATGCCGCGGTGCCCCCGGCTAATATGGGAACATTCATGGACGCAATAGATAAGATTGCGGCGCGTTTCGGTACGAGTATTCCCATGTACGGACATGCCGGGGATGGCAATCTTCACCCACACCTGATGAAGGACCTGGTAGAGAAAGGAGCGGAAAACCTAAAGGAAGTAAAGAGGGAGGTATACAGGGAAGCGCTTAGACTGGGTGGAGTGATGACCGCGGAGCATGGTCTGGGGAGAATCAGACTCCCGGATCTCGATATCTTCCTGGGTCAAAAGGAGATGGAGTTAATCGGAGGCATCAAGAAAGTTTTCGATCCGAATGGCATATTGAATCCGGGATGCGCCATCAGGGAGTAATCAGCATGGCTGTAAACCAGATAATGGAAACCTTCGAATCACCCTTGATCATTGAGCCGTAATGCAGGCCGCAAGCCTGTGGCTACAGACGGCTCGTCTCTCAGGTATGCAGTTCTATGATGTCACCGTCCTTAAGGACATGATCTTTCTTCACCCGCTGCCCGGCGAATTTGCCTGAGCCCCAGATCAGGGCATACTTCAGACCCTTGCGAAAATCCTTGTGAACCCCCTCGGCCGCATCTTCAACCGTGCTCCCCTTTCGCATAATCATAGGATCATCCATATTGGTCCTCTCGCCTGGGGCCTTGGTGTAAACCCTGACGACCTCCAGCAGATCAAAAGCGTCTTTGCGCAACCCCTCCAGACCGGTACCCTTCTCAGCCGAGATGGAGATGACAGCGATTTGATCCCCATATCGCGCCTTCAGATCGGCATAGTTCGACGCTGAACCGTCCAGGTCGTTCTTAGTCCCCACGACAATGGCTCTCTTTTGAAACATCACCTGGTCCGATGCCTTCCGATTCCCGACCAGTCCGACCCGGAACTTCTCTAGCTCCGCCAGGGTATCGTTCGCTTGCTTCACCGGGTCATCTGCCAGGTCGACCACCAGCAAGATGGCGTTTGCCGATCTCAGGAGGGAGGCAAACCAGGGACGGGCATCCTGATCCGTTATGGGGGGCATATCCACCAGCTGAATCTGTACGTTTTCGAATTTCATCATTCCCAACTGTGGGGCTTTGGTGGTGAAGGGATAATCGGCAACCTCCAGCGATGCTTCGGTGACAGCCGAAACCAATTGAGATTTCCCCACGTTCGGTAGTCCGACCAGGACGACCTGCCCCGCCCCCTCCCTGGGGATGTGATACATGCCTCCCCGCCTGGCGGTGGCCTGTGCTTTGGCAGCTTCCTTGGAGAGCTTGGCAATCTTGGTTCGAAGTTCAGCGCGAAGCCCGTCCGTGCCCTTGTGCTTGGGCATCACAGAGAGCATCTCCTGCAGGGCGGCGATCCTTTCGTCCGGCGTTTCGGCACTGCGATAGCGCTTCTCCGCCTCGAAGTATTGCGGGGTTAGATTTGCAGGCATAGCTCTACTTACCTCTTGTCTAATTCTAGCAATTTTACCGGGGAATAAACAGAGGGGAGTCTGAAAGTAACCGTTCACCTTACTGTCATTCTGAGCGTAGCGAAGAATCTCTAAGACCCTTCACTTTCGTTCAGGGTGACATAGGGCGGCTGAACGGTTACGAAGATTGGAAAAGATAATAAATTACTCCGGTAGCAACGGCAATAGGACAAGGACAGGTCTGGCGGATCTGGGGGATGATGATGAATTGAATCTGCGGCCGCAGATAGTCGTTAACAGCACTGTCAATCACCTTACTTCCGATCTGGCAGGTGATCACGGTGGAGGATCAATCTATAATTCGACGCTTCTCAGACTGGCACCGCTCAGTCCATGAGTGCAGAGACCTCGGCATCCAGCCGGCCGTATCAGGTGAATTTCTTGATCGCCTGGCCCTGACAAGTAACTTACCCCGATAGAAGCTCCTTACACTTCTCCAGGAAGGCGGGCAACAGCTTCTTGTAGTCGCCAACGACGCCGTAATGGGCAATCCCGAATATATTGGCCTCGGGGTCTTTATTTATGGCGACAATGTTCTTCGAACCTGACATGCCCGCCTGGTGCTGGCTGGAACCGGAGAGGGCTATCCCGATATAGAGGGTCGGGGAAACGAGCTTACCGGTGAGCCCCACCTGCAGGTGCGCCGGTACCCACCCGGAGTCACATGGAGGCCTGGTAGCCCCCACGGCTCCATTGAGTATTTTTGCCAGTTCCTTAAGCTGCTCGAAGGCCTCGGCGCTGCCTATGCCCCGTCCGCCACAGATGACGACATCGGCATCCTCAAGCTTGATCCCGACCACCTCCTCTTTGACCTTCTCCACCACTCTTGCTCTAACAGCGGACTCGTCCAGTGCGGGATCGAAAGGTATCACTTCGCCCTTTCGTGAGACATCCTGCTCCAGTGGTTCCATGGCCTTCGGCCTGATGGTTGCCATCTGCGGGCGACCCTCCTCGCTGACATATACCGCCATGGCATTGCCGCCATAGACCGGTTTGCTCTTCTGCAGAAGCTTGGTATCGGGGTCAAGGACCAGATCGACGCAGTCCAGGGTAACCGCGGTTCCCAGCCGAAAAGCCAGCCGGGGGGCTAGATCGCGCCCCATAGAGGTCTGGCCCAGAAGGAGGATTTCGGGGGCTTGATCGTTACTTAGCTTTTCCAGAGCTCCCACGTAAGAATCGGTTACATAGTCTTTGAACAGGGGGTCGTCGATGACATAGACCTTGTCAGCACCAAGGGTGATGGCTTCGCCGGCAACATCAGTGATTCCGTTGCCAATAAACACTGCCGAAAGTCCCTCATCCAGATCATCAGCCAGCTTCCTGCCGATACCCAGGAGCTCTGCGGTTATAGATGCGAGCTTTCCATCCGACAGCTCACCGACAATCAGGACTCCTTTGTTTTCCGCCATTATCTTCTACCTCCTGATTAGTACTTTCTAAAGCAACTTGGCTTCCCTGAGCCTGACGGCCAGATTGACACCCGCTTCCTCCGGGGTCTCACCCTCTATGAATTCGCACCTGGCCTCATGAACCGGGATGAATAGTTTCAGCATCTTGCTCTTAGCAGGCACGGCGCCGATATCCTGAGAGCTCCAATTGATCAACTGCTTCTTGGCGGCGGCCATGATACCCTTGAGGGTGGCATAGCGAGGCTCACCGAGTTCATTGCTCACCGTGACCAGGACGGGCAGCGAGACCTCAATCACCTCATAACCATCTTCCACCACTCGCTCCACCACGGCCTTGCCGTCTTTAATTTCAATCTTCTTGATTGGCGTTACGCTGGGAATGCCCAGTAATTCAGCGATGCCGGAGCCAACCTGCCCGGCATCCCAGTCCGCCTCTTGCCGTCCGCAGAATACGATGTCGTATTCCCCTATCTTCTTGATGGCCTCAGCCAGGACAGCGGCCGTGGCAAAGCTATCGGAATCGTCAAATGCAGGATCGGTCAAGAGAACCCCCGCATCGGCTCCCATGGCCATGCTATGCTTCACGACGTCTTTGGCCGATTCACCCCCCAGGCTTAAGATGGTCACCTTGCCTCCCTGAGCATCTTTGACCCGCAGGGCGGCTTCCACCGCTTGCTCATCAAAAGGGCTGATAACCAACGGCCTATCCTTGGATGCGACCGCTCGCTTGGCCTCGGGGTCGATCTTGAAAGCCGCCGCCGGTGTCTCCGGATCAACCACCTGCTTGACACAAACGATCATGTTCATTTCGTAACCTCCTTCTTACCTCACATTAGGAAGCTTTAGCACCAACTCGGGGCTAAAGCCTCGGGCAAGATTCCATCGCTAATATATCACAGACACAGGACGTGTCAAGAAAACGATATGAACCCTCAACGCAGCCCCAGGATATCAGCGATGTTAGCCCCTTCCCGAATCTCTGGTTCGATCAGTGGTGTAGCACATGATATGATAGTGCAGACACCTGGGCCGTGGCCGGCGAAGCGGCAGTCGCTGTGAATGATCACTCCTATGGTTATCGCTCCCTTGCGGTAGCAGCGACCGTAGGTGTTGTCGTGATCGGTGATGGCCACGATATCGCCAAAGCGCAGGCGCTCAAGTCCATTCTCCTTTAGGGCTTCCTTATCTGAGGTCATGATATCGTAGTCCCCCGCTGCCATCCTGGTGGAGCCAACGCCTGACCCCATAAGCTTTCCGGGGACAATCGCCGCTACAGGCACTCCAATCTTTCTGCCCATATCCTCAATTGCCATTTTGTCGAAAAGCCGTGGATCGAGGTTGTAAATTTTGATCTGGGGGTAATCCAAAAGTTCCAATCCCTGGCCGCAGGCACGGATGAGGAACTTGCTCTCCAGAGTGAGCTTTTCCAGCACATCATCCGGGAAATCTATGAGCACGTGTTCAGCGCCGCCGTGGTGACCGGTAACCGTTCCCCTGCTGCCCTTGGCCTCGTCTGAAACCACTATAGCCTCATTCCCAATGCAGGCATAAAAGTTGTAGCCGGCATTGATCCTGGAAGACCGATCCTTCTCATCGGCAACCGTTGAGACCCCGGGCTCAATGTGATCCCCTATCCAGCCATAGACCGGATCACCCACCTTTACATTATAGACAATCCCCCCTGAGCCCGGCAGCACAAATGGCTTGCCCTCATGATCCACCTGGAAGTTTCCTCGGGCGGTCGGCGAGGCAACCTTGCCTTGCACCGAGATCATCACCAGTCTCTCTGCATTGGTAGTTGGTTTAGCCATCTGACATCCTCCTCTCACGGTACGCATTTACACCCCCCTGCTATCTTGAGCCTTAGGAATCTGGGCAGGGATAACCTTGCCAAATAGGTGTCTCCAGGGCGCAAGATGTTTTAGCCCCTCCAAAATGAGTTCGCTGTGCCGGTCAAATGAGAAGTGCGGGGAATCAAGCAAGGCATCGTGGATGTTGTTCTCCCTGACAATATCAAATATCTTGTTGATCCGTCTGTCCGAGAGCCGGTTGTACAGGCGGCGGGCAAAGTAACCAATCTGGAGTTCTCGCCCCAGCTTTTCTTTCCAGAGCTTTTCGTATTGGGCAAGCTGTCTCTTCGAGAAATCGTTTAGCGAGAATGCCTCGTGTATGGCTTCGGCCGCCATGTCAGCACACAGGAGACCGTAATATATTCCACCGCCGGTGGTGGGCTTGACCTGTCCCGCAGCGTCGCCCACCACTAGTACCCTCTCGTCATAGGTCCTGGGGAGCGGCCGGAGTGGAATTCCACCGTAGATGATTCCAGGCTCAGCAGGGGATATCTTCCCCTGTGCTGCAAGCTGCGCCAGGAAGTCCCTTAGACAATTGCCGGGACTTTCCCGGGAGAAAAGCCCCGCTCGGGCTCGGTGTTGGGAAAGAGGGACCAGCCAGGCGAAGAATCCACGGGCTATCCGCTGACTGAAGTGCACCTCAATCTCACTAATTCCATTGGTTTCCACCTCAGTCTGAGCTCCGATGATGAAATCCTTTATCTGTCCCAGGCCTAGTTTCTGCGGCAATCCTGAGGCGAACCCATTGGCGATAATCGCCACCTTCCCCCGGAAGGTCAGCGCTTCCCCTCGCTGATCGACCCGCACCTCGACCCCCTCGTCTCTGATCGAGATATCTTTTGCACAAGCGGCCAGCAAGTACTCGGCACCTTGTTTTTCAGCCTTTTCCGCTAAGGACGCATCAAAGGCAGCCCGATCAAGGATATAGGCCTGGACTTCATCTTTACGGATACTTAGAAACTCTCCTGACGGGGCAAATAGCCTGGCCGAATTCGCCGCTTCCAGAATACAAGCTTGGGGGATATCGAATAGTTCCCCACATTCCCGGCTGATAATCCCGGTGCAGCAGACATGATCGCCAATGCCTTCGTGCTTCTCAAGAACCGCTGCTTTGTAGCCCAGCCCGGCCAGCTTGCAGGCCACACGGCTTCCCGCCGGGCCACCACCGATTATCAGGACGTCGTAATAGTCCATTTCACAGTCACCCGCCTGATGCCGTGTAATACTGCACCATACCATTCCTCAGGAAACTCAGCAGACTCCTGCTGCGGAGCAATACCACCATGAAGAGTATCATGATGACTGCCCCCATGATTTCAGGTATAAACACTGCCGGCTCCGACTTCAAGGTCTCAATCAGGTTTGTCAGCCAGCCGGTCGTATCGTATCGGGGGAAAGCCAGTCCGTACAGCGGCCAGAACAGGGTTCGGGGCTCGATCCACATCTGGTCTAGAACGAGATGAAAGCCGGTGCAGAGGGATAAGACGAGAATGCCCAACCTGCCGGATCGAAGATAGCTATAGAGTCCAGCAAGAAGGATAATGAGAAAGAATAGCAGAGAATGGCCGAATATGCGACCGTTGCTGAAGGTATCGCCGAGGAAGTATATTCCCACCGGCTTATCAATGATGTCCGGCAGCATGGATCCCAGCAGCACCAGTCGGTAGTCTATCAGGGCGGCTGCCGTGGCTAGCCGTGAGGGCCGAGGTGCCGGCGGGGATGGATTGGCCACCTCTCTTACCTGCTCGCTTCTGCAGAGGAATAGTGCTCGCCTGCGGAGGGCCTTCTCCGCTCCCAGCGCCAGGCCTAAACTGATCCCCATGTGGCCAAATAACAACACGCATCTATTATAAACGGAAAACGTTCTTTATGGAAGCTCGCCCCTACTTCCATTTACATCGCTTGGCCTGAAGTCCCGGGCAGGGCGGCTCAAGACTGTAGCTGGAGACACGCCCTTCTCCTTTTGAGCCAGACATACCCGCCGAGCAGCAGTAGTCCCATGGAGAACAGGATGATGGTGGAGAGCTCGGGGACAGGATAGCCGGGGTCGGTGGGGGGTTACCCTGCTGACAGCTGGGCCCAGGGGATTACAGTGGATCTCTAGATCCCCCACGGCAACCCCAACCTAGCGAACGCAAACCGCTAGTCTCCCGCCTTTCGGTACAGTAAAAGTGGGCACTGTGTTCACGATGAACCAGCCCTCTTCCCCACCCCCACCACCAGCGCTGTCTGCAATCCGGCAACCAGCAGGACTATCCCAAAGATCTTCAGCAGCCGCATGTTCTCCTCCTCAAGATTCATTCCGCAGGCGCAAGACACGCCTCGCCCCGCAACGTATCTCGGTATCAGGCCTGAAATGATTTCGACGCTCTGTTAGCATAGTTTTACATCTCTTCCGCCCGCCGGGCAAGCCCATTCTCGATTAGCTCCTCGTTCAGGCTCTTCGGGGAATCCGGGAGGTAGATGGTGGCAATCCATCTGCACCATTTTCCCCTCTTTCCCGTCTCCACCAGCATCCGGTTGCCATTTTGCGCAAGCCTTTTCTCGACATAAGTCCTGGCCTCGATCCTAGTATCCCCATCTACCACCCTACCAACCTCCGCCCGGTAGCGATAGCTTGGCTCCATCGTAGATCTCCTGCTGACTACTGACTTCCCTTATCTCCGTGCTCTCGGCGCCCCGCGGTCTAAAAAACCTCATCCATCTGAATCGTGAGACCCTCCAGGAGGGGGGATTTGAGCGACTCGTGTTTCCCATAGACCTTTACCGTCTCCAGATCCTTCTCCCCCAACTTCGTCACCTCAATGGTACCGGCTTCGGGATCCACGATCCAGTACTCCTTCACCCCGTACCGGGCATAGACGGCGCGCTTGTAGAACCGGTCTCGCTCCGCCGTTGCCGGGGAAAGTATCTCCACCACCAGGTCGGGGGCGGCGCCGCGGATATTCTCCGGATTGATGATCGAAAGGCGTTCCCGAGAGACGAAAAGGATGTCCGGCTGGAATACCCTCTCCTCACTCAGAACTACATCGAAAGGAGCGCTCAGAATGATCCCTAGATCATGTTGCCTAACAAATCGCTGCAGGATGAACTCAATGTTGCTCGAAATGCGCTGGTGTGCAAAACCTGGTGCCGGAACCATAACTAATTCCCCCTCCAGTAGTTCGTAGCGCTCGTCCTCCGGTGCGGTGCGATAGTCATCGTAGGTGAATTTGACTTTAGTGCTTACCATCATGCCACCTCATCTTTCTTAGTAGGGGCGAGGCATGCCTCCCCCTTGCTTATGTCCATAGTATGGAACATGCTCCAATCTAAGTCAAGGTGATATACACCCTCCCCTCACTCGCCCATGATCTGCAAGATAACCTCCCTCGTTCGGGGACGATTGTCGAAATCGATCAGCACCACCTGCTGCCAGGTGCCCAACATCGGTCGACCCTCAGCGAATGGAACCATCATAGATGACCCCAACAGCGAAGCCCTCACATGGGAATGGCCGTTTCCATCTCCCCAACGACTATTATGCTGATAATCCAGCCCCTGCGGGAAGAGTCTCTCGAAGGCAGTTTGCAGGTCGGCGATGAGGCCGGGTTCGTACTCCACTGTGGTGACCCCGGCGGTGGAGCCGGACACAAATACGGTGACCGTGCCGGCCCTGAGGCCGCTTTTTTTCACCGCACGGGACACCTGGTCGGTTATATCAACTATCTCGCAGTTGCCGCCGGTCTGAACCCGAATTCTCTCAGAAGTGACCATATTGAACCCTCCTTACTTCTGAGTTTAGAGTTTAGAGTGATGAGTAATGAGGTACTCGAAACTCGATACTCGATACTCACGCGGCTTATGGGTTTTCTTGTTTTCATGATCAAAGATGATACTGATTATAGCAGAATGGAATCAAAAATGTTATCATGGGTATGCTGCCAGGCAAGTTTAATGGTGAAGGGGATCGTTACCTTAGAGATGAGGATACTCGGGATTGAAACATCCTGCGATGAGACCGCCGCCGCGGTGGTCGAGGGTGGCACCAGAATCCTGTCCAACATCGTCGCCTCGCAGGTGGAAATCCATGCGCGCTATGGCGGGATAGTTCCCGAAGTCGCCTCGCGGCAACACCTGCTGAGTGCCATTCCCATTCTCCAACGGGCGCTTGCCGAAGCGGGGGCGGATTTCAAGGACATCGCCGCAATCGCCGTCACCAACGGGCCAGGGCTTGCTGGCTCACTTCTGGTGGGGGTGAATCTGG
>JALPXQ010000049.1 GCA_023271515.1 Dehalococcoidia bacterium
TCGAGTTTAGCACCATCGTTGATATCCTGAGGAGAGCCGAACTGGAGGTCATCACTGCCGGGCTAAAGGAGGGGGTCATTGACGGGTCCCACGGGGTCAAGGTAATACCTGATACGCTGATAGATAAGGTAAGCGCCGGTGATTTCGATGTCATCGTCCTTCCTGGGGGCTATCCGGGCTTTGTGAACCTTGGGAAAGACGAAAGGGTGTTGGGGTTGGTCCGGGAGATGCATGGCAAGAACAAGTATATCGCCGCCATATGTGGTGCTCCGTCGGTACTCTCTAAGGCCGGCATACTCGAAGGCAGAAAATCCACCATCCACCCGGGGGTAAAAGACATGCTGAGTGGGGCTGAGCATGTAGATGAAAGGGTTGTTGTCGATGGCAGGATCATAACCAGCCAGGGACCCGGGACAGCAATGGAGTTCTCCATGAAATTGGTTGAGGTACTGGTGGGCAAACCAAGGGTAGAGCAAATAAATGGAGAGGTCCTGGCAAACCTGTAAAGGATTAAATGCCCGAACTGCCGGAAGTTGAGACCATAAAGAACGAGCTCGCTCCTCAGGTGACAGGTCATCGCCTTGTCGGGGTTGACCTGCTTTGGCCAAAGGCGGTGCATGAACCCTCGCCGGAGGCATTCTGCCAGAGGCTCATTGGCCAGGAGATAATGGCCATATGGCGTCGAGGGAAATACCTCCTCTTTCAACTCTGCGGTGGCCAGACCTTAATTCTCCATCTCAAGATGAGCGGCGTCCTGCTGCTCAGGGATGCATCCTGTGGACCGGAGAATCACACCAGCGCGATATTCCGGCTCGACGGCGACAACGATTTGCACTTCGTCGATCAACGGCGGTTCGGGTCGATGTGGCTGACTGAGGATCAGAACAGGGTCGTCGGCAAGTTAGGCATTGAACCTCTGGGGCCCTCCTTCACCCCGGCTGTCCTGGGGAACCTTCTAAGCCCGCACCGGGTGGCGATAAAAGTCCTGCTCTGCGACCAGCACGCCATAGCAGGCATCGGCAATATGTATGCTGATGAAGCATTGTTTGCCGCCCGCATCCATCCCTTAAGGAAGGCGAATGCCCTTTCAACTGATGAAATCAAGCGGCTGCACCGCGGCATCGTAAAGGTATTACAGGGGGCGATAAAGCGTAAGGGAGCAAGCATCAGCACCTACCGTCGTCCCGATGGGGAAACTGGGAAGGCTCACCTGGAATTTCAGGTCGCCCACCGCCGTGGGGAGTCTTGCCCCAACTGTGGATTTCCCATCCAGCGAGTGTCGCTCCGGGGCCGGGGGACTCATTTCTGTGCCCGGTGTCAGCCAGATGGAGCTTAGCAGAAGGGGCGAAGCTCCTTTACGAATCCCAGGCCTGACCGCCTTTTAGGGGGTTTCAGGGGGAGAATCCCCCTGATGATCTTGGCATGACAGGAGAGGAAACCAGAATCTTGCTCGCCCAGGTGGAGTCCAGGTTTGAGCAAGAGGGGAACCTGATCAAACTGGAATCCGGCCGGGTTGTTTTCGTCGGCGATACGCACGGCGACCTTGAAGCGACCAGGGCCGTCATCGCCAGACACTTGAACCCGAAAACCCAAATCGTTTTCCTGGGTGACTATGTTGATCGTGGCCCAAAGTCGGCGGAAAACCTGAACTCTCTCCTGAGGTTGAAACTGGAGCACCCGGATAATCTCTTTCTACTAATGGGAAATCATGAAGGCCAGGGCGCAATTAGCGTTCACCCGGCCGATTTCTGGGAAGGACTAGATTGCAAGCTGCACACCCAATATGCCACAGTACTCTCCAGGATGCCACTTGTGGCCTCTACCCCAAATGGGATTATAGCCTTACATGGAGCATTGCCAAATGTCGAAACTCTGGAAGACCTGGAGAAAATAGATTTCGGCGGCCGGCAGTGGCAGCAAATAACCTGGGGCGACTGGCAGGAAAAGGATGGAGGATACCTCGGCAATGACCCGTTCACCGGCAGGCCTCAGTTCGGGCAGGGATGGTTTGATGAGATGATGAAGAGACTAGGAAAGAATGTCCTCATCCGATCGCATCAACCGAACGCCAGGCAAGTCATGTACGGACGCAGGTGTCTCACGATATTCACCTCCTCGGCATATCGGGAATTGATTCCCCACAGAACCATAGCCATCGCCGATCTGGAGAGAGAGGTCAAAACGGTGGATGACCTGGTGATCGAAACCGTTTGAACAATGTACCCACTGATCGATACCCATGCCCACCTTGACGATATAGAGGACCTCGGTCCGGCTATTGCGAGAGCCCGAGAGAACGGCCTGATCGCCATAATCGCCGTCGGGGTGGATTACGAGTCGAACAACCGGGTGCTGGAAATAGCGGAGCGGTATTCAATAGTATTTCCCGCCCTTGGATGTCACCCTGGAGAGTTGGGAGAGACGGCGGCGGAGATCGAGCGCAACCTTCAGTTCATCGAAGACAATGTCGAAAGTACCGTAGGCATTGGCGAGATAGGCCTGGACTATCATAAGAGGGCTACGAGCAAAGTAAGTAAGGACACTCAAAAGCAGGTACTCAAGGATGTATTAGCGATCGCGAAGCGATATGCGAAACCGGCGCTCGTCCATTCCCGATATTCCTGGTGGGATTGCTTTAACATTCTCCAGGAATCGGGGGTAGAGAGAGCGGTATTCCACTGGTACAGTGGCCCGCTAAGCGTCCTGCGCGATCTTATCAGCCAGGGCTATTATGCCTCCGCAACCCTCGCTGCTGAGTATCACGAAGATCATCGGCGGGCGATGAGCGAAACGCCCTGCGATAATCTCCTGCTGGAGACCGACTCGCCGGTGATCTATCGCTGGGGCACGGAGTTTGAGTCCGAGCCGGCGGATGTTACCCGAGTACTGGAGGCAGTAGCAAGGCTAAAGGGGGTTGAGCGAGATGTTCTTGCTCAAAGAACCACCGAAAACGCTCTCACCCTCTTTGGGCTATCAGATTTCCCAGCGCCGCTTATACCAGCGGTTGACTAGGTGAAATAAAGCAAGTATAATCAGAGTTGGTTGGACACAGCAAACGAGATATCCATTTTATTGCCAGGTTATGAAGGGAGTGTAAAATGAGCACACTGCTGGGTTTTCCAAAGAACGGTTACAAAGTGGTTCCCGGGCCCGAGACTTATCTCTCACCGTCAGCAGCAGCAATGGGTGTGGTTCTACCCAACGAAGGTGAGGCGCTAATCGAAGGGGATATTGTTCCTGAAGAAGTCGCCTACGAAGAGATAGCCAACAGGTTGCTTTCGGCCAGGAACCCGACGCTCTTTCCCGGACCCCTGGTGCTATGGGCCTGGTCGGAGAAGGCAGTGGCGAAAGCAAGGGCACTCCTGGAGATGGTGGGCGAGGTGCCGGGGATGAAGATTATACCCATGCCGGATTACCGCCCCAAGTACCCTATGATCAACCCCAAAGTGGAAATTAACCCCAATCATCCTAATTTGACCATCTGGCATAACAATATCGATGTATGTGTGTTTGTGGGTGTTCATTGCCATTTTGCAAATCTGGCCTTGAAGATCATCAGGGCCGGGACTGATTGTTACACCATAGCTCTATGCGGCCAAAGGGGGCATGAGGACGCCATGATTACCCTGAGGGATGTTCATGCTGAAGAGGTGATGGATCTAACCGATACTATAAGAAAGGTCAAAATGGAGAGGTTGTCATGCTAGAAAGGAAAGTAGTAAGCCCCGAGTATATGTTCTTTGAGGCCCCTCGAGAGAAGAAGTATCTGATCGGAAATGAAGCCGTAGCCGAGGCCGTGAAGAGGGCCAACGTTGATATGGTGATTTCCTACCCTATTACACCACAAAGTGAGGCTACTCACATTGTCGGAGATATTTATGCCCAGGGTTATGTCAAGGACTATTATCGGGGCGAGGATGAATTCAACGTCATGTCGGCTATGGCCGGGGCGGCAATGGGGGGAGTAAGGGCATTTACCGCAACCTCTGGACCGGGCACGCTGAGAGCATTTGAAATGTTCCCCTGCTGGGCAGGAGAAAGGCTGCCCATAGTGTGTGCCTTTATGACCAGAGGGGTGAATTCACCTTTAACCATCCAGCCGGACAATATTGAAATTGGCTGGCTGGCCGATACCGGGATGCTGATATTTCATGCCGAAGACCCACAGGATTTTTTCGACATGATACTGCAGGCATATGTAATCGCCGAGCAGCCCGACGTGCACCTGCCGGTTGGTGTATGTGCTGACGGCTTCTTCGTTACCCACACCCGGGAGATTGTTGAGCTAACTCCCGAGGATGAGATGCTGCCCCCTTATGACCCGTCAGTCTCTCCAGTGGTGACAATGGATATGGAGACGGTTCCCGTAAGGCACATGAAGGACCCCTTCGTTATGAAGAGTAATTACATAAGCTATAATACCCATGCTAGCTGGCAACAGGAGGTGCGTGCCGCTGCCGAACGAGCCCGAAAATATATCACCCGATATATGGGAAGCCCTGTAGAAGTCGTCCATCCCGGGGCTGAAATACTGTTTATGGCATCGGGCACCGCCGCTGCTCAAGCAAGAGTTGCTATGGAAAGAATGCGAGCAGAGGGAATTGATATCGGGCTAGTGAAAATCAAGGTAATAAGGCCATTCCCTGAGAAAGAGATCACAGAGTTAGCCGAGGTTCCAAGGATCATCATAATCCCGGAGCATAACATTACCGGATGGTTAGCCCGAGATATCAAGTCAAGGGTGAACAACAATGCGAAGATATACGGTGGGCCAAGGGTGTTTGGCGGGATGACCATGCCCCCAGAGATGCTGGTAGAGGAAACAAAGAAACTGCTGCTGAACCTGGTGACTGCTTAGAACCGAGTTCACGGTTCCGGGGTTCGCGGTTCACGGTTGGGGAAGGGAGGCGAGGAACCTTGAACCTAGAACCTAGAAAGGAGGAGGAGATGGAAGCACTTAAGGTATCACCGGGCTTTGAGAAGATACTGCCCCAGGAGTATCAGGAACTGGTAGAAGACGGGCCTTATGGGAGAGGTTTAGCAGTAAAGGACCTGGGAACATTTAAGGAGGTGATAGAGGAGCACCCATTATGCGCCGGTTGCGGCCTCGGTTTGGCCATCAGATTGATTCTCGCCTCGCTTCCCGATCCAGGGAATACGATTATTGTCGGGACGACGGGGTGCAATTCCATTGTCATGCCCCAGGTTGCCATTCACAACATACATGCCCTCTTTGGAAATCAGAGTTCGGTGGCCTCCGGATTGAAGAGGGCCTTGCGGCTGAGATATCCCGACAAAACCAAAGATGTGGTGGTGATCGCTGGAGACGGCGGTGTTGCCGATATTGGGCTAGCTCCAACCATGCATTCCTGGTTCAGACGGGAGAATATCACCACCATAATGCTGGATAACGAAGGTTACTCCAATACAGGGGGACAGGAAAGCGGCATGACGCGGCAAGGGGTGGTGGTCAACATGGCACCCGTGGGGAAGAAGTTTCCCAAAATCCCCCTTCATGAAATAGCTAAGGCTGCCGGTTGTGCTTATGTTGCCACGGTTACCCCGGCCCGGGCAAGACGGCTGGGGCAGATGGCAAAAAGAGCGATTCTGATAGCCCGTGACATAGGCCCCACCTATGTCCAGATATTCTGTCCCTGTTCCACGAATTATAAGTTTCCTCCGTCGGAGACGCTCAAGAGGGCCAAGGAGACCGAGATTACAGAATACATGTCCCCGGAAGCCCAGGAATTTATCGAGAAGATAGAGAAAGAGTCCCAAAGTCGAGGAGGTAAGGAATGAAGCTTGATGTACGTATGTCGGGACTGGGGGGGGCAGGGCATGGTTACTGCCGCCAACCTACTGGGAATGGCCGCAGTGAACGATGGAAATTATAGCATCGTGATCCCCTTTTTCGGAGCGGAGAAAAGGCTGGCCCCCACAGAGAGCTATGTCCGAATTTCATCGCAGAAGGTTTATGAGAAGGGGGAAGTCGGCTATCCCGACGTTATCATGGTCTTTCACCCCGAGGTGATCACCAAGGGCAAATGCTATACCATGCCCTTTTATTACGGCTTACGCCCCAATGGGTGGCTGATTATCAATGCTGAAAGCCCGCTCCTCTCCGAAGAGGATGCTCGCAGCATTGCCGACCTGAATGTCAGGGTTCTCTATGTGCCGGCGTCCCGGATTGCGCTCGATGTGGCCGGCACTGAGCTGGCCACCAATATGTCTTTACTGGGTGGGCTGGCGGGTGCCACCGATATCGTTACCCTGGAGGGACTGGAAAAGGCAATATCACAAAGATTTGGCGGTGGAAAATTCATTGCCTCGGCAACCACCGCCGCCCTTGACGATGTGCTCAAGAAAAAGTATGCCAAGACACAGGAGCTGCTGGAAAAGAATATGGCTGCCATCCGGAAGACCTGTGAGTTCGTTAAGAATAGTCCTTCCGCAGATTCAACCCCTTCATAACGCTTTATACAGAGATTCAACATGAGTGAGGCCTCACTTGCCCTCATGGTCTTCCTGGTGTGCTATGTGAGCCTCGTAGGTGTATTAGCAGCATCAGGTGAAACGATAATAAAGGGCAGAGGCAGAATAATAAAGGGCAGAGGCAGGGCCTTGCTGAGCATACCTGTATTTCTGATCATAATAGGTTTGGCGATATGGGTCAGCCAGCTTATATGGTCAGCTGGCTTATACAGGTGAAATGACAACCCATATATAGAGTCCTGCGGGTGGGTTGACAGATTCATTCAATCTCATTTTATAATGGTTTATGCAAATGACTAGAAAACGAAACAGAATCGGCATTTGAGGGGGCAACATGTATTACGCAGCATGCTTAAAGGAGGATCGATGTGACGGCTGTGGTGTTTGCATCGTCTCGTGTCCTGAGGCAAACGCTATAAAGCTCATAAAGCTCAATGGAAAAGCAAAGGTGATAGAGATTTGCGGGCTTCGGTGTAAGGGATGCGGGTTGTGTGTTGAAGCGTGTCCCAAAGATGCATTGGAGGTCGTGCTGAGATAGGGTGGGGCGGCAAGCGGTTGTTCTTATTGTAGGAGGTAACTGGAATGAGTGCTCCGATGGATAGTGACAGGGGATGGCCAATGCTGTCCCGTCCATACTTACATACTCTGGCTGGAGCGATATTGGCATTCTGGGCCGGTACCATAAATACGATAACTACACTGACTATCATGTTTGAGAGGTCGTCGCATATATCAGGAAGGCTGAATGACGTAGGAATGAATCTCGTCCTTGAGCCGATAGATTCGCTACTTGTCTTCACGATCTGGATATCCTTTGTCTTTGGGGGTTATCTGGCTGGATTGGCACTCGACAACATGGGCTTTACACGCAGTCTATTCCTGATAGCCCCGCCGATTGGGCTAACCGCGCTTCTTGTTTCCAGGGGCATCTATGCTCCATCCGGAGACGACTATGGATTAGGCAGAATGATTATAGCCACCATTCTGCCGATCGCCATGGGCTACCAGAATGGACTTACGTCACAACTGCCCCGAATTGGCCGCAGCACACACTGGACAGGTAACTCGACTGATATTGGCGTTGCTCTGGCGAGGGGGAACTTCACTCTTGCCGTTCACAACACTACCAAGATTTTCTGGTTTTGCGCCGGATGTGCTCTCATGGGTTATATAATAGGAATTCAGAATATGTCCCCTGCATATGGGCTGGTAGTGGTAGCAATAGGCTACTTTGTTTCTAGTGTCTTTCTCCACTACGTGGATCGAGTCGTTAGTAAACAATGAGCCCCTGCCCACACCACAAGATCATCAGCGGGATTCTCCCCCGGAAACCCCCTAAACTTGTCCCCGCGAATGCGGGGAGCGGTTATGCCCTGAGGTTTTCAAGAAGCAGCAAAAAGAGGCCCTCATCGAATGAAGGCTATGTCTTTAGAAAATCGGCCCCGGCTATGTGGTAAATGAGAAACGCTCCCCTGACTACTAGATATATCGATTTCAAGGAATCATGTCTGATGTCGTAATGCAAGACCTGACCCCCCTAGATAAGAGTGGCCTCCAGATCCATGCTATGTTCTCCGTCTGGCCCTCATGGCCTCTCTTACCCTCTCCTTTGCCAGCCTTTCGGCAGCCTCACTAGGGCAAATCTTCTCCCTATAAGCTAGATCCAGGACAGCTTTCACATTCTGCCGAATTCGCTCTTTTATAATCTGGAAAGACTCCTCTGCTGTTCTTCCTTTCAATTCTGCTGCTACGGCAATCACACCACCGGCATTGGCAACGAAATCCGGGACCACCAGGACGCCTTTGTCGGTGAGGTACTTTTCCGCCTCCGCTGTTACCGCAATATTAGCCCCCGGCACTATCATTCTGGCATTGATGTCCCTAACATTCTCCATGGTGATAACATCGGGCCTGGCTCCGGGCACTAAGATGTCCACATCTAGCTTGAACAGCTCTGTTACAGTCAAAGCCTGTCCACCTTTGTATTCCCTGTTCCATGGCCTGGCCGGCCTGCCAGTTTCCGGCTCGATTACCACCACGCCTTCATAATTCAGTCCTTTGGGATCATAGATAGCACCCTTGGAGTCACATATCGCTACTACCTTCACGCCTTTGCTTGCCAGAAAGCGAAAGGCCGCTTTTCCTACAGCCCCAAAGCCTTCAATGGCAGCAGTGGCTGTTCCCATCTCTAGATTTATGTAACCGGCGGCCACCTCTGCTGCCTCTGCAACCCCATAACCTGTTGAGCCGATTTCGTCGATAGGAATGCCCCCAAGCACCTGAGGTAATCCACAAGCGCGGCCGGTCTTATCACGGATGATAGCCATGCAACGCTCGTCCAGCCCCATATCGGGCCCCGGGATATAATCCTGGTGGGGACGCAGGAATTCGGCATAAGCCCTGATGAGCTCGTGCTTGTTCGGAGCCTTCGGATCGCCTATGATTCCACCCTTTGCCCCACCATGGGGAAGACCGGCCATCGAGTTCTTCAGTGTCATCGCCCTGGCCAGACGGAAAACCTCTTCGGTGGTCAGATCAGGAACCATCCTTATGCCGCCGATTGCTGGACCAATGGCAGTATTGTCCACCACTAGAATTCCCCGTAGATCAAGTTCCGGACCGTAAAAATACAGCACTTTCTCCGGGCCAAATTCATCAGCGTATCCGAAAATCTCTTTCTCAGCTCTCATCTATTGCCTCCTTATTTTTGTTCGTAACATGCGGTCGCACCCTATCATTCTGAACCCTTTCCCTCAGTAGATCGCTGAGAAAGTCTCCTTCCTCAGCCCTCAATATCAATAATATAGCAGTGAAACAAGAGATTGTCAACAACAAAATGGGTATTATTGTTCTCCTCACTGGCCAAAAAACCATCCCATCATCTATCTTTTACACCGTTTCTCTACATCATTGAAATTCCTATGCCGCAAGAATACGCCATCAACGCACCACATTTTGGCAGATACCGATGGAGGGATTGCCCGTTGCCCCTCCTCTATGCCTTGCCGATATGCCTCGTTGACAAGCAGTAGATTGTGTAGTAAACTAAGCTCAAATAGTATACA
>JALPXQ010000005.1 GCA_023271515.1 Dehalococcoidia bacterium
GAGAGGAGAAGAGATGGAAACCGCTTTTCACATAGGTGCGTTCGAGGTTCGTTGGTATAGTCTCTTGATCATCAGCGCAGTCCTGGTGGGGATTCCTCTGGCGATCATCGAGGCCAGGAGGAGAAAAGAAGATCCCGATCACGTATTTTCGCTGGTTACCATCGCCCTTCCACTGGGAATCATCGGGGCACGTCTTTACCATGTCATTCATTTGTGGGATGAAATCTATGCTCACGATCCCTGGCTGATTCTGGGAGGACAGGGCCTGGGAATATTCGGTGCCATCATCGGGGGAATTCTAGGGCTAATCATCTTCTGCAAGTGGAAGAAGGTGAGTATTCTGCGCTGGGGGGATATCGCGGCTCCTTCTCTCCTTCTGGGCCAGGCCATAGGCAGATGGGGCAACTTCTTCGACCAGTCACTCTATGGCCATCCCACCGACCTCCCCTGGGCCATCCATATTGACCTGGCTCACCGCGTGGCGGGAGTTGAGGCCTACGAGTATTTTCATCCTCTATTTCTGTATGAATCTCTGTGGAATGCCCTGGGGGTCTTCCTTCTGCTGTTTCTGGGGCGGAAGCTCATCCTCCATCTGTTGGACGGCGACATCCTCTTTGGCTACCTCATCTGGTATTCCCTCGGACGGTTCTTCCTGGAGTTTTTGCGGATTGATCCTTGGACCATTGCCGGCATTCCGACTGCTCAGTGGATAAGTGTCTTTGCCCTAGTGGTCTCCCTCGCAGCGATGACCTATGGAAGGTATAGGCTGCGCCAGACACCTTAAGCGTGAGGTGAATCCGACTTAGGAAGCCAAGTCCTATTGGCAAGCAGGTTGGAGGGAAACGCTTTCAAACCTACCTGTTGACAACTGCGTTGGCTTTAGATATACTTATAAATGAAAAACATTTTCAATTAAGTAGCCGGCATGAGACCAAGTGCAAAGAAGATCGCCTCCTTGCTCAGCCAGAAGGGATACAAGCTCACCGCCCAAAGGCGGGCGGTGATCGATGTGGTCGTCAATAGCCACGAGCACCTTGCCCCGGCCGCTCTGTATGAGAGGGTGCGCCGGACACACCCTGCCATCGGCTTGGTTACCGTTTATCGAACCCTGGAAATGCTCCATGAACTGGGGCTCATCTGCCGGGTGCATCGGGGAGAGAAACACGGTTACACCCTCGCACCATCAGGTCACCACCATCACCTGGTATGTACCGAATGTGGGACAGTGGCCGATTTCACTGGCTGTGACCTGGAAGCCCTACAACAAAGGCTCTCTCAGCAAACTGGGTTTAAGATCGAGGGGCATCTGCTCCAGTTTTTAGGATATTGCCGGGATTGCCAGGGAGGAACGTAATGCGTATTGACTGAGAACGTGAAAAACAGAACACGAACAGTGCCAAAACAAAAAGGAGGAACGTAACATGTATTCAAGCAAAACTAATCGAATAACCAAACTGGCTGCAGTCGCCATGGTGCTGATACTTGCCGTAACAGGCTTTGCCGCTGCCTGTCAACCGGTAGCGGAAACGCCGGCAGAGGAGAAAATAAGGGTGATTGTCAGCATACTCCCACTGGCTGATTTTGTGGAGAATATCGGGGGAGAAAGGGTAGCTGTCACCGTCATGGTGCCGCCGGGGGCCAGTCCACATACCTTCGCGCCAACACCAGGTCAGCTCCTGGAGGTGAGCAAGGCAAAGCTCTTTGTCAAGGTCGGCTCCGGTTTGGGATTCGAGCGGGCCTGGATGGATAGAATCAGAGCGCAAAACGAGGACATGTTGATCATTGACAGCTCGGTCGGGATCGAGCTTATTCATGGAGGCTGCCCCTGCTGTGCTCCTGGCGACCTGGACCCCCATATATGGCTCTCCCCTCTGAACGCCAGGATAATGGTGCAGAACATCAGTGCGGGTCTCATTAAGATCGACCCGGAGTATGCCGATTTCTTCGCCGAAAATACCAGAAGGTACCTGGCGGAACTGAATGACCTTCACATATACATCCGAGAACAGTTGGACGGTTTCGTAAACCGGTATTTCCTGATATACCATCCCGCATTTGGATATTTAGCCCGTGATCACAACCTGACACAACTGGCGATCGAGCGCGACGGGAAAGAACCCACGCCCAGAGTGATCATGGAGAGCATTGACCTGGCGGTAAAACACAACCTGTCGTATGTCTTTGTTTCTGCTCAATTCCCACTGCGGCCTGCTGAGACTATTGCCAGATCAATCAACGGGCAAACAGCGTTGATAGACCCCCTCCCTCAAGACTATATTTCCGGGATGAGAGACGTGGCAGACGCACTTGCCCGGGAGATGGAGTAAACAAGGCTGAAGGTTGAAGGTTGAAGGCTGAGTGAAAGGTGACTGGTGATTAGTGAGTGCAAACCGTGAACCATCAACCATCAACCGTGACCCCCGAACCTAGAACCCGAGACAAGTATGACCAGCAAGGAAGTCGTCCGCCTGGAAGATGTATCGGCCCATTACGATGGTGTGCCTGTATTGGAGGGGGTAAACCTCTCCATATATCAGGATGACTTCCTGGGCATTATTGGGCCAAACGGAGGGGGGAAGACCACCCTGCTCAAGGTTATCCTCGGTCTGGTAGAGCCAGGCCGCGGAAGGGTGAGTGTCTTTGGGGATACCCCCGAGAAGGGGCGCAAACACATCGGCTATGTCTCGCAATATAGCCTGTTCGATCGGGACTTTCCGGCAAGCGTCTGGGATGTGGTGATGATGGGCCGACTGGGGAAAACGGGCCCCTTCAGGAACTATACCAAACAAGACCGCGAGGCAACCCTGCGTGCCCTGGAAGCGATGGAGATACTGGACCACAGAGACCAGCAAATAGGAAAACTCTCCGGTGGGCAACAGCAGCGAGCCTTCATCGCCAGGGCACTGGTCACCGAGCCGGAACTCCTCCTCCTCGATGAGCCTACAGCAAGCGTCGATACCCCCCTGCAAACCGATTTTTATGAGCTGCTGGGAAAGTTAAAGGAAAGAATGGCCATCGTTCTGGTCTCGCACGACATCAGCACCATCTCCATTTACGTGGATAAGATCGCCTGCCTCAACCGAGAGCTTTACTACCATAGTTCAAAGGAGCTAGCCGCCGAGGACCTGGAGGCCGCCTATCGGTGCCCGGTGGAAATGATAGCCCACGGCGTTCCCCATCGGGTATTGAAGGAGCACTGATGCATGTTAGAAGCCCTGCAATATGAATTCATGCAAAATGCCCTGATCGCCGGCCTGCTGGCCGCGGTTACCTGCGGGATTATCGGCTCCTACGTGATAGTCAAGCGGATGGTCTTCATCAGTGGCAGCGTCTCTCATGCCTCATTTGGGGGGATCGGACTGGGGTATTTTCTGGGAATAACCCCAATCGTAGGGGCATTGTTTTTCACCATCGCCTCTGCTCTGGGCATGGGGCTGGTGACCAGGAGAGCCAAGATCCCTGAAGACACCGCCATCGGAATCCTCTGGGCCATGGGAATGGCGATGGGGATAATCTTCATTGGCTTAACCCCAGGATATCCCCCTGACCTCATGAGCTACCTTTTCGGGGATATCCTCATAGTGCCTCCTTCCGACATAATCATGATGCTGATCCTGGCTATCATCATCATTCTTGTGGTAGTCCTGCTCTATAAGGAGTTCCTCGCCCTCTCCTTCGACGAGGAATTCGCCACAGTGGTCGGCCTTCCCGTCGAGCGGCTCTATTTTCTTCTCCTAATCTTAATCGCCTTCACAGTGGTGGTGTTGATACGGGTGGTGGGAATTATCCTGGTCATCGCCCTGCTCACTATCCCGGCCGCAACGGCGAGGCGGTTTACCCACGACCTCAAGAAGATGATGCTTCTCTCGATTCTCTTCGGAGGCTTTTTTACCTCCACCGGCCTCTGGCTTTCGTTCGAACTCGATCTGGCATCCGGGGCTACGATCATCCTGGTAAGCGGGGTAACATTCCTGGCATCGCTGTTCCTTTCAAGATTGCGGCTGATGACCGGAGTCGGCCGGGGATGATAGTGGCGCTATGCCGGCTCTACCCTGCCATCCGCTACCCTGAATTTCTCTGCCCTGGCCAGAAACTCGGACGGGAAGCGGTCGAGATCGGTAGTGGTGATCAGCACCTGCCTGTAGTTGGAAATGGCCCCCAGCAGATGCCGGCGTCTCTCCGGATCGAGTTCCGAAAGGACGTCATCCAGGAGCAAGACCGGCGACTCGCCCGTTTGCGTCAGCATGAACCTGGCCTCAGAGAGCTTGAGAGAAAGGGCAGTGGTCCTCTGCTGTCCGCGAGAGCCATAGGTTCCCATATCTATTTCGTTGACCAGAAACCCAACGTCGTCCCGATGCGGCCCTATGAGAGAGAGGCCGCGCGCCCTAGTGAAGGCTTGCTCCACCTCAGGAAGGCCTCCTGGCTCCTTCTTATCGATACTTGGCCGATACTGTAGGGTCAGTTTCTCCCGGCTACCGCTGAGCTGATCATGTATCGGGTTGGCCAGGTCGTTGAGTTCGCCAATAGTCCGCTGCCGCTGGAGGACGATATAAGCCCCGGCCTTCACCAGTTCCTGATCCCAGAAGAGCAGCTCGTCGGGTCTGGACTGACCGGCGGCTATCTGGCGTAGAAGGTGGTTCCTTTGTGAGAGCACCTTGTTGTAGCGCTGTAATGCCTTCAGATACTGCGGGTCAATCTGCGAGTTGGTGATATCAAGATACCTTCGGCGCAAGGCCGGCTCACCGCCAATGAGGTCGATGTCCCGCGGGCTGAACATCACCATGTTCAGTTGACCAATGAGATCAGCCGGGCGGCGCGAAACCCCGTTCACACGGATATACTTCTGGATAGGGCCTACAACAGCCCTGCCTTCGTGATGCGCCGCAGATCGAGGTCTGAGGACGATCTCTAGTAGAGTGGCCCGTTCACCTTTCTGGATGTTAGCCGAAAGGCGGACGAAAGGCAGCCTCTCGGCCATAACATCCCAGTTGATGAGCTCCCTCTCGGCAACCGCTCGGGAAAACCGGGTGGTAGCCAGAAAACAAATAGATTCCAGCAGATTGCTTTTCCCCTGAGCATTACCTCCCTGGAACACCGAGACGTGCGGTGGGAGGTCGAGCTCCAATCGAATGTAGTTGCGGAAATTGGTTAGACTGAGATGTTGAAGGTACACGCGGTATCCTCGTCAAACGCCCGGAAGAATCATCCCTCACCTCTAACTTTACCGCTATTCTTCTCAAGACGCAAACTCCGAGTAAGCGGTCAGCCATCAGCCATCAGCGATCAGCTTTCAGCCACTCTATGTCACCCTGACCCTCGGAGCCTGTCCTGAGCGAGACGAGATTCTTCGCTTCGCTCAGAATGATAGAAGCGAAGGGCTCAGAAGGACAGCAAGGTAAACGGCTACATAGATTCTTTTGGTTCTGGATTGTCCAGGTTAGGGTACTCGAGACTGCTTGCAAAAGGACCCGATTTATGCTACAACTATCTATGGATATAGGTAATTGGAAGGATTCCGAGATTTTCGCATAGTTGCGCCTATCAGCGGTAAGGGCATCCCAGCTTCCAGGCGCTTAGTAGAGAACCGCGATCTTTGGCCGGTAAAGCACCAGGCGATACCAAAATGAGATACTTCTTAGGTTTAGACATAGGTTCGGTTAACGCCAAAGCGGTCCTCATCGACGAAAAGGCGCGTGTAGTCCACTTAGATATTGAAAGGGTAACCACTGGCCCCAGGGCAGCAGTGGTGTCGCTCCTTTCCCGACTTTCCGAAAAGGTCAAGCTCGACGAGATCGTCTCCGCCGGCGTCTCCGGCTCCGGCAAGAGCGTTATCCCCCAGGAACTGAACTGGACCGAGTACAGCAGTCCTCTGGCGATCATCTCCGGCCTCCTCCATTCCCATTCCGATGCAAAGACAATTGTCCAGATTGGTGGCCAGAGCTCGCTGGTCATCGAGCTCCAGGACGGGCTCAGGAAACCGTGGAAGGTATCCTCGAATCCCCTCTGCGCCGCCGGCACCGGCCGGTTCCTGGAGCAACAGGCATATCGTCTGGGCATCAGCCTGGAGGACTTCTCTCGACTCGCCCTCAACTCCAAAGGCAGTGCGCCGCGCATCGCCGCCAGGTGCAGCGTCTTTGCCAAGACCGACCTCGTACACCTGCAGCAGAAAGGCGCTCCCGTAGAGTCCATACTTTCTGCTCTGTCGGATAGCGTCGCCCGAATGGTTGCCTCCTTCAAGAAGGGGGTATTCAAGGCTCCGGTCTATCTTGTCGGTGGTGTGGCTGCCAATGAGGCCGTTCTAAAATCGCTGAGCGAAGCCATCTCCGGAAGGAACGGGGATCAAGCAGAGATCCTGGTGCCGGAAGGTTATCTCCACATCGAAGCTCAGGGATTGGCCCTACTGGCTAGAGAATCTGGAAGGCAATCGAAGGTAATCGTCCTTCAGGGAGAGGATGCCCGGCGGTATTATTTCGTTATGCCGAAGCTGGAGAGGGTTTCGCAGCACGATGGCTGGAAGCCTCCTCGGATAGACAAACCCCTGACAGGATATTTAGGCGTGGACGTTGGTTCCACCAGCACCAAGGCGGTGATACTCGATGAGACCGGCAAAACCGTCATATCCAAGAACTATCTCATGACTGCCGGAAGGCCCCTCGATGCCGTCAAGGAGGTCTTTCGGAATCTGTGGGAACAGGTGGGGGACCACGTCACCATAGCGGGGGTCGGCGTTACCGGCTCCGGAAGGTATCTGGTCGGCAGCTTCATCGGGGCCGACCTCGTCAAGAACGAGATTACCGCTCAAACGAGGGCCGCTGAGGATCTGGATCCCGAGGCGGATATCATCGAGATAGGCGGGCAGGATTCAAAGCTGGTTATCAAACGAAATGGTGTGGTGGTTGATTACCAGATGAATAAGGCCTGCGCCGCCGGAACGGGGAGTTTCATCGACGAGCTGGCGGAGATGCTCGATGTCTCGGTCAAGGACGGTCAGTTCGCCAATCTGGCGTTTCAGGCTCCGCACACCATCGACCTGGGTTCCCGCTGTGCCGCCTTCATGGGACAGGCGGTCGCCTCCGCCCAGCAGGAGGGTGTGCCCATCGAGATCATCACCGCCAGCCTCGCAAACTCCATCGCGCACAACTACCTCTCCAAAGTGGTGGAGATGAGGAAGCTGGGTGAAAGGGTAATCCTCACCGGGGCGGTGTTCTACAACAATGCCGTGGTGTCTGCCTTCCAGCGGGCGCTTGAGGGCAAGAAGCTGATCGTCCCCGAGCACAAGGAGGTCACCGGTGCCATTGGAGCGGCATTGCTTGCCAAGGAGGAAATCCGCAGTAGAGATTCCAAATTCAAGGGATTCCGAAGGGTGGTCGAGGAGGACTATACCATCAAGACCTTCACCTGCAACCGCTGCGACAACAACTGCACCATCAGCCTGCTCGAAGTCCCCGACGAGTCTCCGACCTTTTATGGCAGCCGCTGCGATCTCTATGACAGCGCCGTCAGCCACGAAAAGAAGAGGACAGCCCTCGACGATCGCGAGGGATTGCTATTCAAGGACTACCAGGAGAACTCCGGCAGCGGGCTCACCGTTGGCATTCCCAGGGCGCTGCTGATGTATGACTACGCTCCCCTGTTTATCGGTTTCCTGAACGCCCTCGGCGTGAAGACCATCGTCTCCCGCAAGACCAATCGAGGGACGATTGAGCAATCGGTTGAGTTAAGCTACACCGATAGCTGTTTCCCCATCAAGCTGGTTCATGGCCACGTGGCCGGCCTGAAAGACGCCGACTATATTCTTTTCCCCAGCGCTATCAGATTGGGTCGCAAGGAAGGAGATGAGAACCAGAAATACGCCTGCCCGCTGGTACAGGCTGCTCCATTCCTGGTCCGCAAGGTCCTTGGACTGGACAAGAAGCTGCTCGTCCCGTTTATTGACTTCAGCACCGGCGACGATGAAGTCATAGATAGCCTCTCCATGATCGCCACCAGAATGGGCTTCAGCAAGAAGCGTGGCCGAGCTGCCGCCCTGGCGGGTCTCTCGGCAATGCGGGAGTTTGAGAGAGCGAGGGAAGAGCACGGGCGGGCGTGGCTTGAGCAGATTCACCAGAAGAACCAGATAGGCGTGGTACTGCTGTCCCGTGCCTACAACTATCAGGATTCCGGAGCCAATCTCGGCATCGCCGAACAACTGGCACGACTCGGTGTGGTGCCCATCCCGCTCGATTTCCTGCCTCTCTCCTCCATAAATGCCAGGGAATACTCCGACCGTCCTTACTGGATGTACGAAAGCAAGCTCATCGCCGCTGCGGCCATAATCGCCTCGGATCCGCGCCTCTATGGACTGATACTGACCAACTTCGGCTGCGGCCCGAACTCATTCATACTTCCTATCGTCGAGGACATCATGGGAGGGAAACCCCTCGGCCAACTTGAGATCGATGAACATGCCGCCGAGGCCGGGATCGTCACCCGACTGGAGGCATTTGTGGATACCATCAAAGGCTTCAGCCGTTCCGGCAAACACCACCCGGCAAGAGAGTATGCCTACCGAACGGCATCGATGCTGGATAATTCCCGTGGCATCCTCCTCCTGCCCAGAATGGCTCCTCATATAGACCCCCTGGCTGCTGTTATGGAGGCATTTGGGGTTAGAGCGATTGTGCTTCCACCGGCAAACGAAAGCAATCTGCTTTACAGCAATAAAGTCACCAGCGGGACGGAATGCCTGCCCTACCGGGTGACCCTTGGAGACTTTATGCGCTTCTATTATGAACAAGGCACTCACGGCATCGACCTGAACGACGTGGAAACGTTCATGGCCGGAGCATTCGGTCCCTGCCGCCTGGGAAAATATGCCCTGGAACAGCGACGGGTACTGCAGGAAATCGGGTTCGACCTCCCGATGCGAACCAGCGTATCGAACAACGCCTACCGCGATTGGGGACTTGGCCGGGGATTCGAGAGACTGGGATGGAAGGTCATTGTAGCCGTGGATCACCTCGAAAAACTTCTCTGGCGCACCCGTCCATATGAGAAATCCCCGGGCGCTGCCGATGCGCTCTTTGAGGAATTGTTGGCCGGGATTGCTGACCGTGTGCGCCGCAAGGAAAACTTTGACGACGTCCTGATTGAAGCCGTGCCGAGGTTCAAGTCCCTGATTGACCCCGATAAGCCCCGGAGGCCGCTGGTGGGCATCAACGGTGAGATTTTCCTGCGGATGAATGCCTTCAGCAACGGCAACCTGGTGAAGACTTGCGAGGATGCCGGGCTTGAGGTGGTTGTCTCTCCCTTCGGGGAATGGATGAAGTATGTCTCGCTGAGGAATCTCGAGGACGGATTCAAGCACAGAGAAATCACCAAGATAATCAAGGGTTACCTCAGGCGATGGGTACAGAATCGCGATGAGAAGTCGGTGCTGGACAAGTTTGCACCCTTCCTCGATATCGAGGAGCCCACGACCAAGGAGATTCTTTCCTCCACCAAACCACACCTCTCCCCGAGATGCGGCAGCGAGGCGATCCTCAGCATCGGGACCGGGATCAAGTGGATGGAGAACCCCTCGTTTGCCGGGGTAATTTCGGTGATGCCACACGGCTGTATGCCCGGCGGGATCGTGGCCGCCATGTCCGAAAATTTGAGCGCCGATTATGGCAAGCCCTGGATTGCCCTCACCTACGACGGTTCTATGGAAACCAATAACCTGGCGAAGATCAATAATTTTGCCGAGGTGCTGCGGTTTTCCAGGGATGGCGGCAGGGTCTAGAATGAGATTGCAGAGCGCAGGAGCCAACCGAACCAAACGATTTCGGACACTTGCAAATTCTGGCTCGAAAGGGTATAATGCATTCGAAATGAAAAAGAGGGTTGCCGGCCTCATACTTTTGATCACCGTGGCAATAGTCGTTGGTTATCTTGCCGTGGTTGGTTGGCTTACGGGCTTCTTGATCGCCAAATATGGGGGCGGCAAACGGGAAGGGATGCGGGGCAGAGTAAGATCGGTTATGGTTCCCCTGGGAAGGTATAGCCTTCACCTGCACCACTGGCTTATCTGTTCGGCGCTGATGGTTCTTGCAATAGTGAGGAGTTTTTACCTCTTCGTTCCCCCGGAGATATTCCTCGGCTTTCTTGGAGGCCTGGCCTTCCAGGGCGTTTACTGCTATAGCGATTGGCACAGAATAATTCATCGCAGGCATTCATAGCACTAGAAGGGGCGAAGCCCCTTGAAAAATCTCAGGCATGCCCACTTTTGAGGGGGTTTCAGGGGGATTCTCCCCGTGATGATCTCGGGCTTAACAATTGAATAGTACTCCGATCCATGGTGTCTAAGGCTTTTGCTATGGTACTGTGGACGGTAGGGTGCCGCTGGAAACGGCTGTGCCTCCCATTGTGGAAAGGAGGGTGTGAAGGTGAAGAATTAAGGTCACTGCCTCTCGTTGGGAGGCAGTGATTTTTTTGTGCGCTCCGGGAAAAGTCTTAGCGGATTTCAAAACTTCCCCTTTGAAGCTGGGGGACGAATTCAGCCTTGAAGTTATGAAACTGGTTCTTAGAAGGGGGTGTTCATATGAGGGTATGAGACCGGCACCGGGAAGCTTTATCCGAAAAATTTCAAATGGGAGGAAAACGTGAAAAAGAAAATATGGTTGATGTCCCTGGCACTGTTGCTGGCTATGAGTCTTGTTGCTATCGGCTGCCCGGCACCGCAGTTAGTGCCGGATGAACCAGTTCCGCTGCTTCCTGCGTTGGAGAGAGTGAGAGTGGCAACTACCACCAGCCTCTACGACACCGGTCTGTGGGCACACCTCGAACCCATGTTCGAGGAAGAATTCGGCGTAGAGCTGGACGTCCTTTATGCAGGAACCGGGATAGCTCTGGAATGGGGGAGAAGGGGAGATGTGGATGCTATCGCCACTCATGCCCGAGCCCGTGAGGAGGAGTTTGTGGCTGAGGGTTACGGAGTGGAGCGGGTTGTTTTCGCCTACAACTATTTTCTCATCGTGGGACCGGCGGATGATCCGGCGGGCATCAAAGGCTTAGGCCCTGAGGAGGCTTTCAAGAGGCTGATGGAGACTGGAGCCGGGAGATTTGTCTCTCGAGGAGATGACTCTGGAACCCACGGCAAGGAGAAAGCCATCTGGAGGGAAGCCGGTTTTGATTACGAAGTGGTCAGAGGCGCCGAGTGGTATATAGAAGCCGGAAGAGGAATGGGCCCAACCCTGGTAATGGCCAGTGAGGAGCAAGCCTATACACTTACCGACATGGGGACTTTCCTGGCCTTTAAGGCCGATCTGGATCTGGTGCCGCTCGTTACCGAGGGGGACATACTGCTCAATGTCTACTCGGTCATTGCCATATGTCCAGAGAGGCATCCCCGAACCAACATTGAGATGGCAAACAACCTGATAGATTTCCTTACCTCTCCCGCAATACAGCGGCTTATCGGCCTCTACGGCGTGGAGGAACATGGAATGGCGCTATTTACCCCCGCTGCCGGGATGGAGGGCAAGTAGAGGTTTAATGGCGGTGGTCAATTGACTGAGATAGGGCAGGGGTTTGTCAAGGCTCTTGAGCTGATAATATCGCTCGACCCCGAGGTCATGGAGATAGCGTGGAGGTCGCTGAGGATCTCGGCGGCCTCCACCGTCTTAGCCTCGCTGATCTGCATACCTATCGGGGGATTGATACACTTTCGCAGTTTTCGGGGGAAACGAATCCTGATCAACATCATCCAGACCTTCTATAGTTTTCCCACGGTGGCCATAGGGCTCCTCGTTTTCCTGATGATCTCCCGCGCCGGGCCGCTGGGATTCTTGGGCATTCTTTTCACACCTGCGGCCATGGTTGTGGGACAAATGGTGCTCATTACCCCCATACTGCTTGGCCTGACCATCTCCGCCCTCAGCGGTGTGGATAAAGCCATTAAGGATACCGCCATATCGCTGGGGGCCACTGAGTTTCAGGCCATCTGGGCAATCATCAAAGAGGCCCGTTATGCCGTGATGGCAGCGGTGACAATGGGCTTTGGCCGGGCGATTTCCGAGGTGGGCTGTGCCATGATGGTTGGCGGAAACATCAGGGGATTCACCAGGATAATGACTACCGCCATCGCGCTGGAAACCGTAAGAGGGGAGCTAGAGCTAGCCATAGCGCTCGGAATCATACTCATTGGCCTGGCTCTCATCATTAATGTTGTTTTGAATATCATACAGCAAAGGTATACATGATAGATTGCAGGAGACCGGATACGATGTTCTTGCTGGAAGTTGCCAACCTGCACCAGAAATATGGGAAGAAAGAGGTGCTCAAGGGAGTCGACCTGAGCGTCGAAAAAGGCGAGGTGCTTGCCCTGATCGGGCCCACCGGTGCTGGGAAGACGACCGTCCTGCGCATACTGGATCTGCTCGATGCCCCCGCTGCCGGGAAGATCTATTTCGCCGGCAAGGATGTTACCCGCTACCAAAGACTCAGGTTGGAAACCCGTCGCCGGATGGCGCTGGTCTTTCAGAAGCCGGTGGCATTTAAGGCCAGCGTTTATGACAACATTGCTTATGCCCTGAAGGTGAGGGGTCATAATGGAAGCGACATATCGGCAAAGGTTAGCTCCATGCTGAATACGGTGGATCTGGCAGACTACGGAAATAGAAATGCGCAGACTCTATCCGGGGGGGAGGCACAAAGGGTGGCCCTGGCCAGGGCGATGATAACTCAACCCGAGGTGCTGCTGCTCGATGAACCAACAGCAAACCTCGACCCCTTGAGCACCAGCATGATCGAAAATCTCATACAGCGTTTCAATCGAGAATATGAGACTACCATAATAATGGCAACGCACGATATGGCTCAGGGACAGAGACTGGCACACCGGATAGGCGTACTGATGAATGGTGAACTCATGCAGATAGGGAAACCAGAGGAGATTTTCGCTAGGCCCAGGAACATGAAGGTGGCCCAATTCGTCGGGGTGGAGAATATCATAAAGGGCACCATAAGCTCGAATGATGGTGGGGTCGTTAGCGTAGATGTTGACGGCAAGACCATAGAGGGCATCTCCGATTATCACGCCGGCGAAGAAGTGTCCGTGTGCATCAGGCCGGAGGACATCACTTTAGCCCTGTCCAAAACTTCAAGCAGCGCCCGGAATTCCTTCCCCGCGGAAATAAAGCTGATAGCCTCTTCGGGGGCGCTTGCCCGTGTTGAACTGGGCTGCGGGTTCCCCCTTGTGGCGCTGCTCACCAGGAGGTCAGCCCAAGAGATGGGACTAGAGGTCGGCAAAGATGTCTATGCCTCATTCAAGGCCACCGCTGCCCACATCATCAAAGGGTAGCACTTGTATTTTGCAATTGTTGTGTAGTATACTAGTTTCCACACACCTCTGGGGGGCGAGTGATGCAGATATCTTGTCTTCAGGAAAATCTAAGCCGCGGGTTGGGGGTACTAGGAAGGATAACAAGTAGCAGGACTACCTTGCCTATTACCAACCATGTTCTTATTTCTTCGGACCAGTCACGTCTCAAACTAACAGCCACCAATCTTGAGATCGCCATCAACTGCTGGATCGGGGCTCAGATCGAAGAGGAGGGGGCTATCGCAATCCCAGCAGGGCTGCTGACCGATTTTGTGAGCTCCCTGCCCGGCGAGAGGATCGACATAAGTGTCGCCAATCAGACGATGGAGCTAAAGTGCGCCAGATTTGAGGCTCGTATCAACGGGCAGAAGGCCGATGAGTTCCCCCCGATTCCTGAGATCGGTGAGGGAATAACCACAAAAGTAGATGCCCATCTGCTGCGATCTGCCATAGCGCAGGTTGTTTTCGCTGCGGCGACAGATGATTCCAGGCCGGTGCTCACCGGTAGTTATGCGCAGTTTTCCGCTGATAAGCTCACCCTGGCTGCCGCCGATGGGTTCCGGTTGGCAGTGCATAATCTGCCTCTGGCTACCCCGGTTGCTGAGGAGGTGAGCATCATCATTCCGGCGCGCTCCTTAAGAGAGCTGGACCGACTGCTCAGGGATCAGGAAGATCCGGTTGAGTTGACCATCAATCCCCAAAGGAGCCAGGTACTCTTTCGCCTCAAGAACGTGGAGGTTGTCTCTCAGTTGATTCAGGGCACCTTCCCCAATTATAACCAGTTGATCCCCCAGAGCTACACCACCCGGGTCGTGGTCAAGGTGGAGGAATTCCTTCGGGCGACCAGGACTGCCTCGATCTTTGCCCGGGATGGCAGCGGCATTGTGCGGCTCCTCATGACCCAGGGCAGAGAGATTTCCCCGGGGAAGGTTGTCATCACCGCTCGGGCCGAGGAGGTCGGGGATAACCTGGGGGAAATCGAGGCCATGATAGAGGGCGATGAGGCCAGGATCGCCTTTAACAGTAAGTATCTGATGGATGTGTTTGAAGTTCTCAAGGATGAACAGGTCTCTCTTGAGATCACCAATCCCTCAAGCCCGGGGGTCTTTCGCCCCATCGGGGACGACGACTGGATCCAGGTTATCATGCCGATGTTCGTCCAATGGTGAGATGGAGATGACAATGAGTAGAATAGATGAAATTATTGGCATCGCCAGGAACGATGGCCGAACAACTCTGACCGAAGTCGAATCCAAGGAGATTATCAGTGAAGCGGGAATAGAGGTTGTCGAAGCCCGACTAGCCAGGACAAAGAAAGAGGCTATTTCAATAGCCAGGGAGATGGGTTTCCCGGTAGCGCTAAAGATAGTCTCTCCGGACATCATCCATAAGAGCGACTGTGGAGGTGTTAAGCTGGGCCTGAACAATGTCGCCGCAGTGGGGAGGGCCTACAGCGAGATTATGGCCTCCATAAAGCAAAAGGGACCCGAAGCGAAAATATTTGGTGTCTCGATCCAGAGGATGTCGCCTGCCGGGGTGGAGGTGATAATGGGAATGTCCAAAGATGCCCAGTTTGGCCCGGTGCTCATGTTTGGACTCGGCGGGGTCTTTGTTGAGGTGCTCAAGGACGTCTCCTTCCGCATCGTTCCCATTGCACGGAGGGATGCCAGCCAAATGATCCGGGAGATAAAAGGCTATCCGGTGCTCCAGGGGTATCGAGGGCAGGAGCCCGCCGATATCACCGCCCTGGAGAATACGCTACTGCGGCTTTCCAGTTTTATCGAAGGGACACCTGAGATCAGGGAGCTGGACCTCAATCCGGTATTTGCTTACGCCCATGGGGCGATAGCAGCGGATGCCCGGGTGATACTTGAGCATCAACATCATCAGGGGGATCTCCCCCTGAAACCCCCTAAAGCGGTTGACTCCGCCTGCTTTGCGGCGAACGATACCCACTAGAGAAAGGATACGGAGAATCGAATGGTTAGACTACGACTTCAGCGAACAGGCAGACGAAACAGGCCAAGCTACCGCGTTGTAGCCGCCGAATCCCGAGCCCCTCGGGACGGCGCCTTTATTGAGATCCTCGGACATTACAATCCCCTGACCGACCCGGCAACGGTGGTTATAGACGAGGACAAGGCGCTGAAGTGGCTCAGGGTTGGGGCCAAGCCAACAGCAACGGTCACCAGCCTGCTCCGCAAGCAGGGCGTTTGGGACAAATTTGAGTCGGAGAGGAAACAATGAAGGAACTCGTTGAGTATATTGCCAGGGCCATAGTGGACAATCCCAATGAAGTAAAGGTCACTGAAGAGCCTGGTGAGAATGGGGTCATCCTTAAGCTCGAAGTCGCCCTGGAGGACAAAGGGAAGGTGATTGGCAAAGAGGGGCAGACTGCCAGGGCAATTCGAACACTGCTAAGGATCGCAGCAGTAAAGCGAAATATTCGCGCTGCGTTAGAGATAGTCTAAATACCAGCGTTGAGCAGTCAGCCCTGGGGTGTTTTTAAGTAAGTTTTAAGTTGCTGACCGCCGAACGCTGATGGGTGCTTACTTTATCTCAACGGTGGCCCCGGCGGCTTCCAGCTTCTCCTTCAAAGCGGCGGCCTCGTCCTTGGTAGCTCCCTCTTTCACTGGCTTGGGGACGCCTTCCACTAGTTCCTTGGCCTCCTTCAGGCTCAGTGCTGTTACCTCGCGCACTGTCTTGATTACGTTGATCTTGCTCTCACCAAAGCTGGTGAGAATGACGGTGAACTCCGTCTGTTCCTCTGCTGGAGCTGCCTCTTCGACAGGGGCAGGGGCTGGGGCTACGGCAACAGGAGCAGCCGCGCTGACACCGAATTCCTCCTCCAGCGCCTTTACCAGATCAACAAGTTCGATGACGGTCATCTGCTTGATGGCATCAATCAACTCATCCTTGCTAAGGACGGTTTTCTTGGCAGCAGGAGAGTTCGATTTCCTCTTCGGGGCCTTCTTCTCCTTGGCCTCTATCTCCTCCACGGCGGTTTCGGTTGTGGTGGCTTCTGGGTCGATATTCTGATCTTCGGACATTCTATCCTCCTTCAAACTGTCTTATTCTAGCCTGCAATACTCCCATAAGGTTCTGCAGATTGCCATTCAGGGCAATCAGCAACCTGCTTACCGGCGATTGTACAAGACCCACAAACCTGCCGATTAACTCATCTTTCGGGGGAAGCTTGGCCAGGGCAATGATATCTTCCGCCGTTAGCAATTTTCCGGCAAGCAGCCCTCCTTTGATGCTCAGCGTCGTCTCTGAGGAACGCTGATAATCCGACAACGCCCTGGCTGGCTGGACAACATCATCATATCCAAAGGCCAGAGACGTCGGCCCCCGAAGCAACTCGGAGAGATCGGGCTTTCCAGCGGCGGTTGCCGCAAAGCCCGCCAGCGTGTTCTTCACCACGCGGTATTCCACCCCCTGCTGGCGCAGCTTATGTCTAAGCTTTGATATTTCAGCCACCGTGAGCCCTCTATGGTCGGTGGCAATCACGATCTCGGCTCGAACAAGCTTTTCCCTTATCAGATCAACCAGTTCTGCTTTCTTCTCTTTCCTTACCATCTCCCCTTCCTCTCGTGCGGGTGTTCCAGGCTCAAGAAAAAGTCCCTGCGCTCCAGCACAAGGACTCCTCAGTCTAACCCTCAAGTATAAACCAGGAACACCTCGGCAGGCACAAACTTTAAGCCCTTTCGAATCTATCCTGCTCAGGTTATCAGGTTCACGTATCGGGTTCACAGTTCACGGTTGGGTGGGGAACTGTGAACCCTGAACCCTTGAACCTTGAACCCGTCAGCATAGGTTCTTGGCACCTACTGTCTTTGGTGCAGGGATTTTTTGCGTTCTAATTCTTATCTGGCGATCCCTATCGGCCTCCTAATCTCTTGACCCGGCTTTGTTTCTTCTGCTCGCTGTTATCCGACGGACTGTGCCATCCTCGGTTGCTCTATCATCGAGTTGCCATTCAAGCCGCACTCAAGCTAAGCATGGACTTGAGATCCAGTCGGATGCCGGGTCCCATGGATGTTGTCAGTGAGACGCTACGAATGAACTGCCCTTTGGCCCCACTCGGTCTTGCGCTAAGGATGGCCTCAACCACCGAGGACAGGTTCTCAAGGAGCTTATCTGTGGGGAAGCTTACCTTGCCAATGGGGAGATGTATGATAGCCGTCTTGTCCAGCCTGAACTCTACCCGGCCCTGGCGCACCTCATTGATAACCCTCGGCAGATCATCCGGACTGGCAATGGTTCCTGATTTTGGGTTGGGCATGAGTCCACGCCGCCCCAGGATTTTCCCCAGTTTGCCTATCCTGGGCATCATATCCGGAGTAGCGATAGCCACATCAAACCCCAGCCAGCCGCCTTCGATCTGCTTGATCAGTTCATCGGCGCCAACGTAATCCGCCCCCGCTCCCCTGGCGATCCTTTCTCCCTCCCCCTGGGTGAAAACCAGGACCCTCACCTGTTTGCCCAGCCCATTGGGAAGAGTCGCCACCCCACGGACCTGCTGATCCGCATGGCGTGGATCAACCCCCAGGCGGAAGTGAAGCTCGACGGTTTCATCAAATTTGGCGAATGAAGCCCTCTTGGCCAGATCAACGGCCTCCTGAGGGCTATACAGCCTATCCCGATCCACGAGATTGGCTGCCTTCTGATACTTCTTACCATGTTTTGTCATTATATTTCAATCCACGCCCCCGCTTGGGGGGCGACCCCCTCTATCCAGTATCACTTACTTCAATGCCCATGCTTCTGGCGGTACCTTCGATCATCCGCATGGCACCTTCCAGGTCAATGGCATTGAGGTCCTTCATCTTTATCTCGGCGATCTCCTTGATTCTATCTCTGGTTATCCTTCCCACCAGCTTAAGCTTCGCGGTTTCGCTTCCCTTCTCCATCCCCACGGCCTTCTTTAACAGATCGGTCACCGGCGGGGTCTTGGTGACAAAGGTAAAGGATCGGTCCTCGTAGATGGTGATCTCGGCCGGAATGACCGATCCCGCTTGTGAACTGGTGCGTTCATTGTACTCCTTGCAAAAGGCCATGATATTGAGCCCGTGCTGCCCCAGGGCGGGGCCTACGGGCGGGGCCGGAGTCGCCCCACCTGCCGGAAGTTGAAGCTTGAGAATTGTTTTGATTTTCTTTGCCATGATTCTAAATAGCTTGCACCTGTGATAGATCCAGCTCAATCGGGGTCTCGCGCCCGAAGAAAGAAACCATAAGCCTCACCTTGCCCTTCTCCAGGTTGATTTCATCAACGGTCCCGATGAATTCAGCAAAGGGTCCCTCCATTATGCGAACATTCTCCCCCCTGGAAAAACCGATCCTGATCTTGGGAACGGCGGTCTTCATCCGGTTCAGTATCTTTTCAACCTCTTCTTCCTCCAGTGGCACGGGTCGGTTCCCTGCCGCCACAAAGCCGGTAACCCCCGGTGTATTGCGCACCACATTCCAGCTTTCCTCATCCATCTTCATCTGAACCAACATGTAGCCGGGGAGTATCTTCCGGGCTACAGTGCGCCTTTGTCCCCCTTTAATTTCGACCTCATCTTCAGTAGGTACTACAACCTGCGAAATCTTATCCTTGACATCCATAGACTCAATCCGATGCTCCAGATTGGCCCTGGTGCGTTGTTCATACCCGGAGTAAGTGTGAACCACATACCAATTCTTGCCATCGTCTTTCATTGAACCTCACCTTATCAGTACGGCATCCACGAAGCTGGAAAATGCAAGGTCGATTGCCCCAAGCATGATCGCCATTGCCACGGTCACAATCAACACGATCACCGTAAGGCGGATTGCCTCCTGCCTTGATGGCCAGGCAACCTTTTTCAACTCAGCAATGATGCTCCTCACCGACCGGAATCCAGTTTTCTTCTGGCCCTTTGCCTCGACCTGTCGCTTCAATTTGTGACCCCTCTATTTGACCTCACGATGCTGAGTGTGCGTGCGGCACCGGGGGCAGTACTTGCTCAGTTCCAACCGCCCAGGATCGTTTCTCTTGTTCTTGGATGTGGTATACGTCCTCTCCTTACACTGAGTGCAAGCAAGATGTATCGTGATGCGAGCCTCTCCCTTCTTCTTTGCCATCTCATCTGTTCTGGATCAAGACTCTTAGTCCACGACCCTGGTGATCACACCTGCGCCCACCGTCCGGCTGCCCTCCCTGATAGCGAATCGCACACCTTCCTCCAGCGCCACCGGGGTTATCAGCTTCACCTTCATCTGCACGTTATCTCCAGGCAGGGCCATTTCGACCCCGCTGGGGAGGTCCAGAACACCGGTGATATCCATTGTCCTGATATAAAACTGTGGCTTATATCCACTGAAGAACGGCGTATGCCGTCCGCCCTCCTCCTTGGTCAACACGTACACCTCAGAATCGAAATCGGTATGTGGCTTGATGGACCCCGGCTTCGCCAGCACCATGCCTCGCTCAACCTCGTCTCGCTCAACCCCACGGAGGAGACACCCTACAGCATCGCCTGGCAGCCCTTCCTCCAATGTCTTGTGGAACATCTCAATGCCGGTCAGTACCGTCTTCCTGGTCTCAGCCAACCCTACTATTTCCACCTCTTCTCCGACCTTGATCGTGCCCCTTTCTATCCTTCCCGTAGCTACAGTCCCCCGGCCCTTGATGCTGAAGACATCCTCCACAGGCATCAGGAAGGGCTTATCAGCCGGCCGCACCGGAAGCGGAATATAGTCATCAACAGCATCGGTCAATTGCAGGATAGGGCCGCACCACTGGCACTCTCGATTGCCACAGGCACACTCCAACGCCTTGAGCGCGCTCACACGAATTATTGGAACCTCATTGCCGGGGAATCCATATTTCGGTAGAATATCCTCCCGCAGCTCCATCTCAGTTACTTCCAGCAATTCGAGGTCATCGACCATGTCCACTTTGTTGAGTGCACACACGATGGTGGGCACTTCCACCTGACGCGCCAGGAGTAAGTGCTCGCGCGTCTGAGGCATTGCCCCATCATCAGCGGCAATCACCAGGATAGCTCCGTCCATCTGGGCCGCCCCGGTGATCATGTTTTTGATGTAGTCAGCATGACCGGGGCAATCCACGTGGGCGTAGTGGCGCTTTGCCGTTTCATATTCGATGTGAGCAATAGCAATGGTAAGGCCCCTCGCTTTTTCCTCCGGAGCATTATCGATGGAATCATACGATCGGAAGAGGGTGCCGGTGCCCGCCGCAGCCAGAACACTGGTTATGGCAGAAGTCAACGTTGTCTTGCCATGGTCGACATGCCCGATGGTGCCCACGTTGACATGTGGCTTGGTTCGTTCAAAGACTTTCTTGGCCATATTAAAATCCTCCTCAAATTTTTTGAGTTCAATGGAGCCCACAGCCAGACTTGAACTGGCGACCCCGTTCTTACCAAGAACGTGCTCTACCACTGAGCTATGTGGGCCACTGGAGGGGGCAGGATTCGAACCTGCGTAGCCTACTGGCGGCAGATTTACAGTCTGCTGGTATTAACCGCTCACCCACCCCTCCGACAAGAGCCCGAGAGGGGACTCGAACCCACTAACCTGCCGATTACAAGTCGGCTGCGCTACCATTGCGCCACCCGGGCCCACATATTCGCCCTACAGATACTTTAGTATAAACTGAGCAAATGGTAAAGTCAAGGGGGTAATCGAATCTACTTGACAAGAATTCCCCGGTTAACTAAAATGTAAGCATGAAGCTGACTACTCAGGTTGTCAGGCCTGCCCCCGGCCGCAGGCCCAGGGGTTCACAGTTCACGGGTCGGTTACCTTATCTTTAAATTCAAACCGTCCAATCTTCATGGTTCTCCAACCTTGAACCTCGGAACTTTGAACCTGAGTAGTTAAGCATGAAGCTACCCGTCAGCAGTCGGCAGTGGAGGTGGGAAACCGGGAAATAAGAGGGAGTATCATGGCACCAAGTATCGGCAGAGGGATCATGTATCGGACCAAGAGGGAACTTGCTGAAAGGGCGCTGGGCCAAGCTCTCAGTCTTCTGGGGAACAACCCGGATAAGAACGCCAGGTATCTCATCAGCGCAATCGACCACATCGCCAGGGGCGAGAAGCAGGGCATCATCGGCAACTGGATTCGCGATTGGCTGGCTGAGGGAAAACCGGGGCGTGAATTCCTCAGCCGCATACTGAAAAACACCCATCCTAACGTGCGCCGGCGCTTTATCGCGCGCATGCTGGTGAGCATGCTCTTCCGCGACCCGGAAGTAGGTGAGCGCTGCATGCAAGAATATGGTATTACCCCGCCATACACCATGCTCATATCGCCATCGATGAGGTGTAATTATCGCTGCCAGGGCTGCTATGCCGCCAGCTATAAGCGCAAGGACGATATGAGACCAGAGGTATTCGACCGGCTGCTCAGTGAGGCCGAGCACATCGGCATCAACTTCTTCGCCATTCTCGGCGGCGAGCCATTCATTTACCCCGAACTGCTGGACATCCTCAGCAGGCATAACAGGTCGTTCTTCCAGATCTATACCAACGGATCCTTCATCGATAAGGCCATGGCGAAAAGGCTGGTTGAAATGGGCAATATCGCACCGCAGATGAGCGTTAACGGCCCGGCCGAATATACCGACGCGTCACGGGGCAAGGGATCCTTCGACAGAGTGATGCAGGCCATGGATGACCTGCGCGAGGCCGGCTGCATCTTCGGCTTCTCCACACTGGTGACTCGCCACAACATAGACACTGTCTGCTCTGAGGAGTGGATTGACCTGCTCATCGCCAAAGGTGCCCTCTACGGCTGGTTATTCCTCTATATGCCGGTTGGCGGCAACTCTGACATGAGCCTGATGCCAACTCCCCGACAGCGTAATCAACTGCGCCTTGCCATGCGACACTACCGGCAGACCAAACCAATACTGCCCGTCGACTTCTGGAACGATGGCACAGTGACCGGGGGCTGCATTGCCGGCGGGAGGATCTACTTTCATATAAACCACCGCGGCGATGTGGAGCCATGCATCTTCTGTCACTTCGCCACACATAGCATCAACGACTGCAGCTTGGCGGAGGCACTTGCCTCACCATTCTTCATGGCCATCAAGGAGCAGCCGCCTTTCAGCTACAATACACTGCGCCCGTGCCCCATAATCGACCATCCTCAGACGATGTGGAGCATAATACAGCAGCACGGTGCCCGGCCAACCCATGAGGGCGCGGAGAAGATGTTTACCACCTTTGCGGCTGAGATGCAGGAATACTCGGCCGGTGTCCGTGAGATACTGGACGCTGTTTGGGACAACGAGGACTACCACGACTGGGCGCCCCGGTGGACCTTGATGTGCGGCATACCCCCGGCGAGACTGGAGGCCCGCCGTCGAGAATACGAAATGAGCAGCAAATCGCAATAGATGCACGGGCTGCGGTACAGCCAAAGGAAAGGGCTTCCTGAGGAATCAGGAAGCCCTTTAGTTTCCTGGCAATGCCATATTGTCCCACCCCGTTACCAGGGCAGTATCGTCTGCGCAGGGGCGTTTCACTTCCGTGTTCGGGATGGGAACGGGTGGGTCCACCCCGCTGTAGTCACCAGGAAACTATAGTATTGTATCACCTTCTCAACCGGGTTTCAAGCGCTTCTCATTAGAAAAGCCCGGAGACCTTCCCCGTCTTCACATCCACATCAACCCTTCTGAAAGCCGGATCGGAGCTTGTTCCCGGCATCATGCTGATAGCACCTGCCATGGGACACAGGAACTTGGCACCGGAGAAGATCAAGATATCGCGGATGGGCAGGGTCCACCCCTTCGGAACCCCCTTCAACGTGGGATCATGCGACAGGCTGAGATGGGTCTTTACCATCATGGTGGCATAGTCACTGTATTTAGAATCGCCTTCGAGCATCTTAGCCTTGGCCTCGGCCTCCGCTGTCCAGGAAACGCCATCAGCCCCATAGACCTCTTTAGCGATCAGATCAACGCGGTCACGCAGTTTCATCTCCAGGGGGTAGAGGAATTTGAAATCGGTCTTATCCTCGCAGGCGTCAATGACTGCATCGGCAAGTTCCAGGGCACCCTCACCACCGTCAGCCCAGTGGGTAGACGGGGCACAGCGCGCTCCGGCGGCTTCTGCGGCCTTCTTGACCAGGGCGACCTCCGCATCGGTATCGGTATGAAAGCGGTTAATGCAGACCACCGGGTTCATACCTGACTTGCGGATGGTGTTGATATGGTGCACCATATTCGGCAGGCCTTTTTCCAGCAATCCCAGGTTCTCCCGGGCATATTCATCAGGGAGTGCTAGACCGGCCACAACCTTCGGCCCGCCGCCATGCATCTTCAGAGCGCGGATGGTGGTGGTCAGCACGGATACATGGGGCTTCAAGCCACTGTAGCGGCATTTTACATTCCAGAACTTTTCAAAGCCGATGTCAGCCCCGAAACCGCTCTCGGTGACGTGATAATCGAACATCTTGAGGCCGATACGGTCGGCGATGATCGAAGACTGGCCTACGGCGATGTTGGCGAAAGGTCCGGCATGTACCAGGCACGGCTGATACTCGGCGGTGCACATCAGGGTCGGGTTAACGGTATTGCGCATCCAGGCGGTCATGGCACCACCCACCTCGAGGTCACCGGTGGTTACCGGCTTGCCGCTCTTGTCGAAGGCTACGGTGATGTTGCTCAGTCTCTCTTTTAGATCTGCCAGGTCATTGACGATGGATAGAATCGCCATGCACTCGGAGCCGACGGCAATGCCGAACTTGGACTGCATGGTGAAGCCATCCTGTCGGCCGCCGATGCCGATAATGATATTGCGGAGGCTCTGGGCGCAGAAATCCAGAACCCATCCCATCTCTACCCTGGTGGGATCGATGTCCAGGCGGCGCATCCTGGTGAGCCTTTCGAGCTGCTCATCGTTGTAATTGCGCTCATGTTGCATCCTGGCGGTAAGGGCCACCATCGCCAGGTTGTGGGCATTCATGATATCGTTGATGTCACCGGTAAGGCCCATGGAGAATTCCGTCATCGGAATGAGCAGGGCATTGCCGCCGCCGGCAGCGGTTCCCTTGACATTCATGGTGGGCCCGCCTGATGGCTGCCTGAGGGCCCCGCCCACATTCTTGCCGCGCTTTCCCAGTCCTTCCATGAGGCCGCACGAGGTGGTGCTCTTTCCCTCACCCAGGGGGGTCGGGGTAATGGCAGTTATCTCGATATACTTGCCATCCGGCTTGTCCTTGAGGCGCTCAATGATCTTCAGGAAATCGAGCTTACAGAGCCGCCCCATGGGTATTACCTCATCCTTTTGCAGTCCTAACTTCTCCCTCCAGTCATCTGGAGTGGGCATGTTTAGTTCTGCCGCTTCCGAAATCTGCCAGTCCTTCAGTTTTGTGGCATCGTACGCCATAGTAGAATATACCCTCCTTTTTTTACTACTCAGATTGTCAGGCCTGCCCCCGGCCGCAGGCCCAGGGGTTCAAGGTTCGCTCTAGCGTGTAGGGGATACCAGGTAGCGTATAGCCCCTCCCCATCACCTACACGCTATGCGCTATGCTCTACACACTATGTCCTACGCGCTATGCGCTTTTTCCCCTATGCCGACTGCATATCCGCGGCCCTGACGGTATTTGCCATCAGCATGGTAACTGTCATCGGCCCCACCCCCCCGGGCACGGGGGTAATAGCCTTCGCCTTCTCCTTGATACCCTCAAAATCAGAGTCGCCGACGAGGATACGCTTCCCCTCGGCAGTCGTGCCCACCTGGTTCACTCCCACGTCAATGACCACCACACCTTCTTTCACCATATCGGCGGTTATCGCCTTTGGTCTGCCCATCGCGGCGATCAGGATGTCGGCCTGCCTGGTTATGGAGGCCATATCCTTAGTTCCGGTATGAACCACGGTCACGGTGGCATTGGCGCCTTTCTTCTTTTGCATCAGGATCGCCATCACCGGCTTTCCCACGATATTGCTTCGCCCACAGATAACCACATGCTTCCCCTCCGGGCTGTTGCCACTGCGAATGAGCAACTCCTGAACCCCGTGGGGGGTACAGGGCATGAAGTAAGGCTCACCTATCAGGAGCCGGCCTACATTCACTGGATGAAAGCCGTCGACATCCTTCCTGGGATCTATGGTATTGAGAATCTTATCCGAATCAATGTGCTTCGGCAGCGGCAACTGCACCAGTATGCCATGAAACTTGGGATCCCTGTTTAGCTCCTCAACCTTGGCAAGCACCTCTGCTTCGGTGGCATCAATGGGATAAACGATCGTCTGGGAATGGATGCCCAACTGCTCACTGGCCTTGCTCTTGGCCGAGACATAGGACACCGATCCTGGATCCTCACCAACGCGCACCATTGCCAGGCCCGGGGTTATCCCCTTCTTTGCCTTGATCTCGGTTACCTTCTCCTTCAGTTCCTCCCGGATACTCGCCGCTACCTTGGTTCCTGAGATTATCTCTGCCGGCATATACCAACCTCCTTTTTTTCAGCCTTCAGCCTTCAGTCTATCTACCTAAAAGCCTTCATCCTTCAGCCTATCCACCTAATTGACTGGCGACTCTCTTGGTGCGAACAAACCGCAACCATCCCGCTCATCGCAATAGCCCAGTTGGTAGCATTTGGGCTTCAGCTCGGCCCCGATGCGCGGCGCTACCTTTGCAACCTCGGCCTTGATCCTCTCAAAAAGCTCCACGATCTCCCACTGAGCCTTCTGGCAAAGCCGCAAAGAGCAGGCGTGCATCAACTCCCGGGCATTCATGGTCATTACCAGTTTGGTCTCTACGGCATTGGGGAGCACATAACGGGCATCCTCGGCGGGCACCCCATCATCGAGCATCTGACGGTAGAGCTCATGGCTGGCTCTAACCAGCTCCCGATATTTGGCCTTCAAGTTTCCTTTCGCCGCAATGGTTGCCGGCGTTACGAAGTTCAACTCCTTGAAGGAAACAAATCGCTGGCTCTGCTGGGTGTAGCTGGCGAGACGATGGCGGACCAGTTGGTGGCTGGTGACGCGTGAGATACCGTCGAGGGCAAAGGTGAAACTGGCATGCTCAAAGGGCGAGAGGTGTCCTGATGAAAGAAGTCGCCCAAGAAGGCTATCTACCTGCTCCGAGCGAAGCCTCTGGCGACGCTCGATAGCGCTGATGCTCGAGAAGGAAAGTCTGGCAGCAGTGGCAACAATCAGTTCCGGTTCAGGGGTAAAACTTAAGAGAGCCACTTCCATATCTGCTATCCGCCCCATTATACCATATACACCGGTGGATTACAATATCGGGGCAGGCGTGATAATTTGAAGCTCGGACGAAAGAGGATCAGTCATGGCTGTCCCGCAACCAGATGGAACAGATCAGGGTCACCACCAGTATGGCAGCGCCGGCAATGGTAAAGCCGGGGTAAAAGCCTAACCGGTCAATCAGAGAACCCATCACCGGCGTCAGCAAGCCACCACCCTCCATACTGCTGAAGTAGTAGATGCCGAGTATGGTCGAGCGGTTGTGCCCCGAGGTCTGACTGACAATATATGCCTCTGAGACCGGCATACGGACGTAGATAATCATCCCGAGAGCAACAAGCAGAGCACCGAAACCCCATCCGTAAGGAACCAGATTGAGTAGATAGATTACAGGAGCGGCAAGCAAGCATACAGCCAGTATCACCGGCACGTTGCCCAGACGGTCAGAGAGGTATCCCCCCAGAGGTCCTGCCCAAAGACCGGCAGAGAAGATGACGGCCACCAGGGCCGCCGCTGTTTCCCCACTGACCCCGAAATGGGCTACCAGGAACAGCGGGATGAACGACATCACTGAAAAAAGCACCGCCTGGGTGAAGGTGGTCAGAACGATGAAGGATACCAGGCGACGCCGGCGGCCGGGAGCAGGTGGCGCATCATCATGACCACCCGCAGGTGCCTGCCCGGGTTTCTTGCCGGCCACTTGTCGGCCCAGGAGCCAATAAAATACCGCCCCAAATGCAACAGTGGGCATGGCGAGGACGATGAATGAACCGCGCCATCCCCAGGTGGTGGCAATGGCAGCGCCGATGAGTGGAGCCAGGGAGAAGCTGGCACTTCCGCCAATCATGTGGAGTCCAAGCGCCCGCCCACGTCTCCCCGGCTCAACTGAGGCTGAGATAAGCGGCGGGGCTGCCGGGTGATAGCCACCACCCATTAGCCCCATCAGTCCGAAGAAAACCATCATCATGACATAGGTCTGTGAAAGGCCAACCAGAAGCCCGGCCACAGCCACACCGCAGATGCCTGCGGTGATCAATATGCGGGACCCAATGCGGTCGGCGAGCCACCCCGCCGGCAACTGGCCGATGCCGTATGAGAGACTGAATGCCGCGATCACCCATCCAGCCTGAGTATAATCCAGAGCGAACTCATCACGGATCAAGGGCAAAAGTGGTACCGGCAGTGCGGTCAGCAGGTGGTGCCCGAAGTGTGCCATTACAAAGAGCGGCACCAGCCCTGAAAAAGGCGAGCGAAAGCGGAATGTCTTGATCTTAGATTCTCCTCTCACATAACCCTCTTCCTTTAGCATAACAGCTTTATGCCAGGGAGGCTACTTTCAATATAGTTCCTGTTATATCCAGTCACCCGCCTTTACTGTTGCAGGTACATGACATAAACAGACTCCTTGAATCCATGCTTCTTCCGGAATGAGCAAGCGACCTCATTTCTGGAAGACACTCGTAACTCAATTCGAAGTCATCTCCACCAGATGCATCCGGGCCTGATCTCCCGGTTCGTAAAACACCTCGCCTCTGTCCACAAAACCTTGATCTAGAAACCACCACAGCGGGCCGTTTGGAAACGCAACATCTTCTGATGCTATCGCCAAGAGGCTCTTGAAGCCTCGCCCTCTCAAGTGCTCTGTCAAGGCCTGCAACGGATAGATCTTGTAATAGCGCGTTTGCAACAATTTCGCATAACGTTCCCAGCATAAAAGAAGTTCTTGCGGGGCAAAAAAATTTGGGTGAGCGTTAGCGAACCTTCTATGCTGTGTTATCTGCTGCCATATTTTTGAATTTCATACTTGTGCAATTAGTCCCTTTACCTTGCCTTCAATCAATGCTCTTATTTTGCGGAACTCATCCATCGGTAGTTCTTTCGGATCTGGAATTCCCCAGTCGTCGTGGCATTTCGCAAGAACAAATGGGCAAATATCACCGCAGCCCATAGTAATCACATATTCATACTGCTCCTCGGGTATTTCAGTCAATGACTTTGATGAATGCCTGGTCAGGTCATAACCAATTTCCTTCATTGATTCAATGGCTTTGGGATTTATTTCCCCAGAAAGCTTGGAACCTGCGCTGAACGGCTCGATTTTATCTTTTCCGTAAAGGTGCGCAAATGCTTCCGCAATTTGACTTCTGCAAGAATTCTCAATACAAACAAACAATACTCTTTTCATTAGCGAGCCCCCTTAACCTTATTAGATGGTAAATCCGGACTACCACAACAGTCCTTCTCTCTAACGCTTTTGCAGCCTAAAATGCCGAGAAATGCGCCAACGAGCGGTGCAAATAGGTAAACCTGGAGCGAACTAAGGTTATTTGAAATCAAGGCTGGGGCAAATGAACGAGCTGGATTCATTGAGGCGCCGGTAATAGGACCTGCAAACATGGCTGCCAGTGCAATAACCGAACCTACAGCAATACCTGCTGTAATACTTTTTTCTTTTGCACCGCTGGAAACATTTATGATTACGAACATCAGGAAAAATGTTAGAATAACCTCAATTCCAAATGCGTGTATATCTGGTACAGCAGGGAGCGTTGCGCCTAAACACAGACTCTGCGGGAATAGCAACCTCAAAATGATGCTTGCCAGGATAGCACCGGAAAATTGAGCTGTCAAGAATGGTAAGAGTTCTCTGAAGGGATTTCCCTTTTAGCCGCTTCGCAATCTTTCTTGGATTGCCCCACTTGTTAATTCTTTGATTGCATCCTGTGCAATCCATTTGGCGCTTTTTGAATCCATTTTTTGAATTTCTCTGGCTGTTTCAATTGCTTTTCTATTCAAGTTAAGATTCCGTTTTGTCCCAAAAATGGAATTCCCCCAAATTCAACTACCTCCGGGCTCGTTCTTGCTGTGTAATAGGTTTTGTATTCCTTTGTCAGGTCTAATTTTGTTGTCATACTTCTTATCACCTCCATATTTATGTAATCGCCTTCCTTTTTAAAGGCGGGCCTGGGCATTTCACTTAACGTTTCCAGCATATACGACGTTGCGACCGAAGGGAGCGATGTCCCCACCTGCTTGTCGGCAGGCAGGAGGGCAAGGGCGATAGCCCGCAGCGTATATGCTGTGTTGTCCGAAGTCGCCGAGATGTTCTCACAAATTGTCAAT
>JALPXQ010000050.1 GCA_023271515.1 Dehalococcoidia bacterium
GCCGCCACAGTCGGTCTGCTGAACTGAGAATGCGCCATCCCACCCGGGCCCGCCAAAGGTGCGGCTCCATTCCTTATTCCCTTGAGGATCGGTCTTGATCAGCCAGAAATCCCTGCTCCCTGCGCCAAAAGAGGACGTCCATCCCGCAATGATGAAGCCGCCGCAGGCAGTCTCCTCAACGCAGTAGGCCTCTTCCAAGTCCACGCCACCAAAGGTTTGGCTCCATTCTTTATTTCCCTGAGGATCGGTCTTAACGAGCCAGAAATCAGTCGCTCCCGCGCTAATTGAGGTGATTGTTCCAGCAATGATGAATCCACCATCGGCAGACTGGTAGACCGAGTGTGCCTCGTCCCGCTCCCTTCCGCCAAAAGTGTGGCTCCATTCCTTGGCTGGGGCTGGATAGGGCCCTTCTGGCAGCTCAACGTCTAGTAATCGTAATCTTCGTGGTGCATGAGGACACCCTATCGCCATCAGACTCAACATAAATAGCGCCAGTATTGCCAGTAAAAGCTTCCTCTTCATTTTTCCTCCTTTGCGCTTCAGTCGCTTGAGATACAAACCTCATCGTATAGCACGATACACTGCTATTCTAAGTAAGACTACTTGATTCTGCAAGCCTTACTTTCACCTTCAAACATTTGGGGCTTTTGTGCGCTCCTTTTTGTTCCTTCACCCCCGCTTAAACGGATAATCAACCAATGAGGGGGAGGTTGCTTATGAGAACAGCAAGCCTCCCCCTTCCTGCTTGCGAAGGTGGCAATGCCGGACGGGAGTCTTCAAGCGCTCGGCATGAGGGCTTCTACAATCCCGATAAACGGCATCAATCGGTATCCCGAACCGACCAAACCCACGTCCCCAGCCACGTCCCATCAAGAGCATCCCAGCACAGAAACCTCCGGTTGGCCGTTACATTGCAGCTGCCGGCCCACCATGTATCAGCGACAATTATTAGGTAGTCGCTGCCGCCGATCCAGAAATACTCCTTCACAGCCACCCAATGGGCATCCTTTGTCGTTCCTGGCGGACCGGTCATAATGCCCATTAGTCCCATCGGCCAGTCGTTGTCTATCTCGTGGACGATCTCCCAGTAGGTGTTACGCCATTCCAAATCAAAATGTTCATCGACGCCGGGGCTCTCGGCATATCCCAAGAAGCCCCAGAGCCAGTTCCACCACATTGTCACCTCGCACATGTTGTGGTGATCGAACCCATCGAATATGTCTACTGTGGCTTGCCAAGGGGGATCCGGGGGCACGGGTGGCTGTGGAAACCCGGAATCACCGTCGAAGTCCCTCTTCCACAGGGCAATGGTGGTCGCGGCGCTGGGACCGCACCACCACCTCCGCGTTTCCGAGGGGATGCCAGACACGTTTGGATCTGGCCAATCTCCTCTCATTTGGTCGGCATGCGGTATCTCTCCAGAGCCCCAGTTTGCTCCTTGCAATGCCATGCCGCGCCGCGATTGAGTCGTTGCCGTCTTTGCGGCCCTATAGTCCTGGGGGGAGGGCATAGAAGACCTTATCTCCTCGAGCCGCGGTGCCACAAAGGAATCGCCTGTAACAAGGTTCACTCCCGCTACCTGGCCTTCAACCTCCCATACCGCGTAAAAGCCTCGCAAAATGTTCAGAAGCAGGAGCATTGGTTCACCAATCCTTGCTTCAGCTATTTGCAGGCCTTGTTCCTTTCTTAAGATGGTGCTAACCTCACCCCTCGGAGGGATGGATAAGGGTGGAGCTTCAGAAGCCTCCAGTATTGAATAGCCATATGCGGAGCTGCCGACAAGAACGCGGCCTACGATCTTGCCGTTCCTTTCGATGGCGAACATATAGGCTATTACCTCACCTTTCGGGTTATGGAAGGCTTGCGGCGATGTCAAATGAGCACCCTGCCAGTGTGAGACCTCTGGGTCGGTAACAGCAATCTTGTCAACCCAAGCTTGACCTATTCTTCGAGGCTGATCCACTTCCCTTTGATCTGGGGGGATCGTCTCCAAATCGCCGATCGTCGCACCTATGGGCGATCCCTGTGCTATTGCGGCCAAGGGACCGGCTATTAGTACCAGAGCCATAACAACCAGGAGGGCACCTCCCGCTAATCCATACTTCTGCATGTTCACGATGTTTTCCTCCTTTGTTTTTTATTTGTTCCCGCTGTCCCAAAAACCCTTTCCGCTGGAGGCTAATCACCAACCATCGTTCGTCTCCAGCATCTTAACCGTTATCCTCTCAAGGCTATCACCTCCTTTCGTTCAAAGTCAAGTCCTCTCAAATCTGCCGGCGCACCAGAAAGTGCTGTTGTTGGCCTATAGTACATTTATGGCGCTCTATCTTGGGCCCCAATATGTAGACGCTGATGGCAAGACATTCAGGCACTCTCACGAGCGGCAAGGATTCATTCGCCAAACCTTCTTTGTAGCAGTAAGGCCCGTGCAGGTGTGCTGTGCTCGGGTTCAAGATGCCGCCAATAGAAATGATCCCCCGGGATTCCTCTATGCCGCAATTGGCTATTCGATATCCGATCTGGACCAAAGAAAACAGGCCTTCATGCTGCCTCCTCTCCGTCTAATCTTACTCAGGCTTTGAGTTCTGGTTTGGATTCTTATTTCAAGTTCCCTCAGGTTGTGCTGGCGAGTTTCACTCCGACGCCAGCGCATGTGTCCCGCATAGCATCTAGAGCAGGCCGACTTATGTCCGCCTGCTGTACCAAAGCATATCTGCTACCGGACTACTGGCGCTAACAAATTTACCCGCTTTCTAGGGCCACGCCATCTGCCGGCTCCAGGTCCAAACAGTCCAGTGGTCGTGACCGGTTCGCCAACCTATATGTCTGCCCTCAGTATGATACGTACCCGGCCCCGCTGCCGGTGCGGAATAGTAGTCCTCGGCGCGGACATGTCGCGTATTGGACCCCGACGCGAAGTGCCAGTCAACCTCTGTGCCACTCCCTGGTATCCCCGGCGTCCCATCCCGCCTCAGGCTCGTTCGAGCCTCCATATAACTGGCCGGCATCCCCGGCCACCGTATGTTCGTCTCTGAAAAGAACCACCACTCCCACTGGAATGGTACCCTCTCAACTAAAAACCTATGTGGGAGTGATGCGTCGGCCGCCACCAAAGAGGCTCCAGCTCCGCAGCCGCTGAAGAAGGATTCCCATCTGGAAAAGGCTTCTCCGCGGAAGGTCCCACTTCTGCAAGACATGCAGAGCAAAAGATAGCCTCTTTTACTTCTTGTGGCATTCCCGCATCCAGCCTCACGTTGAGCTTCTTGTAGAAGACCTCCATTACAGGGTGTTCCGGCAATTGTTCCGCAAGAGCTTTATAGTAGCAACGTTCACAGACAATACCCTCAAGGAGCTCAGGGTAACGAGGGGTTGCAGAGATTCTCCCGCTACCATCTTCCCGGAACTCGTACCAGAAGTGAGGACGCGCCTTCTCAAACTCCAGGAATTGTTGCCAAGCAGCCTCATCCTGGCTGACGTACTGCATGAGTGCTGTCATAGCATCGGGATCCCAGGCTCCAAGGGCAACAAGCGCTTGTCCCGGATCCGGTGATTGCCGGATCTCCTCCCAGAGAGCAGAAATATCTTTCTCGGCAGCTACCGGCGGCATGCCCCCATAACCGACGAAGTATCCAGCAATCAGCAGACACACTACTCCGATTCCAATTGCGAAATGTTTTGCTTTCCCAATCACAGACATCTTTCATTCCTCCTTGTTTATTTCTGCCGTCTCGCCTCTTGCGAGGTTGATGATATTCTGCGATAGTCTCTCTAGCTCATGCTGTCACCTCCTCTCAGGGCAGGACGATTCTACTCAATCTTCTGCCTAAATCTTATGGGTCAGTTGGGCCCCAGTTCAAGGTAATGACGCGTCGGCTCATCAATTATTACCTCTACCTCACGGATTTCAGGGTAAAGATAAGTCGTCCTTCGTTCGATAGTTTCGATAAAGTCCCGCCCTGCCTCCTCTCCCACTCTCCTAATCTCTTTCCTCTCCAGTATGCTCTCTACCCTCTCTTCAGCCAGGTTGACAATGACAGTCCAATTTCTGCGAAGTCGCGGGGCGACAATAACAGCCTCATCTCTGACCACCACGAGCTTCTCCTCCAGGGAGATAGACACCCGGGCTTTGTCGGTGTACAGGGCACGTACCACACACCCCTCTCATCCTGGACAGAAATATAGTCTACAATTGCCACAGAAGCCCCTTTGTCCAGAAATTCCTGAATCAGGGGGTGAGCTCCAGCTATGGCGGTTGCTTCCTGCTCTCTCTCGGGAGTCATTCGAGGCATGGTTGGGTAAACGACTTCAACAAAGACAGCATGGCTGGTCGTTACCACAACCTCTAGCTCATCTCCATGCCTTACAAAGTGAAGGCCCTTTGCCCAAACCTTTCCTGACTCGGTTATGGTTCCACCAGCGTGGGCGTCCACACCAATAAAAATGCCGTGCCTGTTAAATGTCTTGGTCGAATAATCCCATGAGAAAGAGATAACTTCCCCTTCAAACATGAGATAGGTGATCACCAGTTTCTCACACGGATAGGGTGGCAAGCCTATACCTGTGCCGGCCAAAGTCGCCACCCCTCGGCCCCGGCCGGGCCTTTCTTCGCTCACAAACCAGATATCAGACCAGATGCCGGGCCTTACCAGGCGCGGGTACCATCCGCCAGGGTAACAGGTTCTTTCCGGGAGGTCAGCAAGGGCTTCGGGGGGATCGGGGTCGAAGGTCATGGTAAATAATTTCGCCTGGATATCAAGCGGCACCCGGTCCAGGAAAACCGGGGCGATAGTCTCTAAGACCTCCCCGTGAGTTTTGCCGCGCAGCTCCTCAGCCGGTATTGTTGCCGCCGGATGGAGCGGGTGGCCTCTTGCCATGAGAGCCATCTCCTCACGTTCATCAATCTCCCGCAGCTCAACTGTCTCCCCCTTTTTGACGTCAATATAAGCAAGTAAGACTGGCTCCCTGAGCGGGGGAAAAGCCCTTATCACCACCTTCGATATGCCGTCGCGCACCCCATCCAGCCATACCGGGAATGCCCATATTTCGGCTTCCTCCGCAAAGAAAGCCTGAACCTGGGGGCAGTTGCGGACGATCTCTTGCCGCCGTCTCATAGAAAAGAACTCGGCCACGGCCGGCGGGCCTAAGATTGCCCCAATGATCAGCACTACCGCCAGCACACCAATGGTGGCCATCTTCCACGCCGGTTGGCGGAAGACCTTAACTTTTAGGATCTCCACAGCTCCATACATCAAAGTTTTCAATCTATCGGCTGCCTGGTGAAGGTTGACCCTTCGAGCCCGTTCGGTTTGCGATGAAGCCACGGCAATGCTCTCCTTGTGCCTTTCAAGAAGTCTCTCTCTTAAGCATTGCTCAAAACCCTTATTCGCCTTTGGCTGTATACTCAGCAGATGGGCACAGAATCCTAAGAAGGAGCTGGTAAATTTCAGATGCTCATTCTTACCATCTATCAAGTCTTCCACTCTTTTCAGTAGTTCTTTGTCCAATTTGTCTGGTCGCTCGTCCATTTTCCCCCTCCACTACTTATAACGATGAAGCATTAAGATTACTGCTTGCCTTTCCGTTGAATAAATTGGTCGTGCAAATTTCTGAGACCTCGATAAAGATTGGAGGCCACGGTTTTCTCCGAAACGTTTAAGACCTGAGCGATTTCCTTATTCCTCATGCCGGTGAAAAACCGCATGGTGACTACCTCGGCCTGGGAATTCGGCAATCTTTTGATCATTGATTGAAGTTCTTCAAAGAGTTCCTGACGCTGGATTGCCTCTTCCGGCAGTATTGAGTTGGACTCGATCTGCGGCAGGTCCTCAATACTAACCTTTTCCGGTTTGGTTCGGTAATAATCGATTAGCACATTGCGAGCGATACGGAAAATCCAACTGGAGAAGGTAGCGCCTTCCCGCCATCTAAATGATCTGATATTCTCCAGAACCTTGGTGAAGATATCGGAAACCAGATCCTCAGCATCAGTTTGATTCCCCACACGCCAGCTCACGTAGCGGAAAATTCTGGGGAAATAAAGGTCATAGAGCTCTGCGAATGCCTCCGGGGCATCTTGTGCCTTCTCTACCAAGATCCTTTCGTTCTCGCCCATAAAAGATTCCTACCGTGTGACCACTCAGGTTCAAAGTTCCGGGGTTCAAGGTTAGAAAACGATGAACCTGACAACTTGAGTAGTTACCCTACCACGCAAGTCGTATTACTGAACAGTACCTCCCCAAGAAGCCGAAGGCTTTTTGGGGAGGTTGACTGTTGCCGCAGCATATTATGTGCCCCCTTGGTCAGGGATACGGTGGATTATCTGGTGTATGGATACCATCCCGGCAGTTCATGCCTTACTCCCGATATTGGTGAAAAGACAGCCTGGCGCTGGCCGGCATACAGAATATGACTCACGTGGATCCTTAGTATGTCTACCTCATCCCAGCCGTTCCTGTGCATAAAAACAGGGGCACCACTGTCTCCATGCGCCCTTCTACAAGGTGCTAGAACCTGATTTTTGCACGCCAATCCTTGGTGAGGCCACTCAACTTCATGCCCCGTTCTAAATACCCGCCCAGCAGTAAAGCCGGTTGCAATTCCATATTGCATGACCCACTCGTTGACAACTGGATCTCGCCAACCCGCTGCGGTGCTAGTACTCCCTCTTCCGCTATGGATATATGACGCAACATACGGATCAGCAATGGCTACCCGGGCCACATCTGCATACGCATTTTGCCTGTCTGAAACATCTGCCACTATTTCAGCTTCGTTTCCTTGCCCTATCGTTGGCTGGTAGATCTGTTCATTCATAGGAGTTTCTCAACCGCGTTTATAGTATAGTGCCCCGCAAAAATGTTTCGATTTTTGTGGGGAACCCCCAGTATCAAAAGATCCCCACAAAGTCGAAGACTTTTTTAGGGAGAACTACAAAGAACCAAGTATTGTATCCCTCCGTATATCCCAGCAGTGACCCGTGTGTGCTACTTTCCTTGAAGACCCTCAATCACCGGGCTTGAAAGCATCTAACCATATAGCATTGGGATGGTCGTGAATGTGATGATCCCAGAACCACCGTTCCCATCGCACTTTATACCAACCATCGACCAACGACCAAGAGCCTTCCAATGTCCTCACAACAAAACCCGGCTTTGCTAAGTAAGTAAACCTTCCAACATCAGCCTGTTCATTTATACAGTGCTCCCACCTTGCCCAATGGTTCCCAAAACAACTGTTGTCGAGGACCGTCACGTCACTGACAGTATAGCTCCACATTAGACTAGCGCCTCCTCCTGAAATGCTCACTGCTACTGTCGTCTGACCTGCAGTTGTAGTCGGGTCATAATCTGAAAGCCACCTTGTAGTGCCTGGAGTAACCACATAATGTCTAGCCCAGGTATGATCTGTGGCCCAGGCATTATTAAGTGTTTGCCAGCCAGGTACCGTCTGCAGACGCACATCGTAGAAATACCAATCGTACTGAGAGTTACCATCCGACATGAGTTTCTGGATGTATGCTACTATGTGAAATTCTCCCTGCGGGAGACTGCCTACAGTTTCAGTGATTACCTCGACTGTTACGAAGTGGGGGGAGTTTGCTTCTGCCTGAGGAAAGTCCCCTGTTACTGGGAACATCATTGTCGTTATCTGTTATTTAGCTGTTGATCCCAGCTCATCTGATAGTAACCAACCGCAACCATACACACGGCGGTATGCCGATGCGATCTGGCCAAATTTGACCTATCTGCTCATACTTGGCCACCTCGATGAGCGACCGAACCAGGGTGTTAGGGCAATCGCTGTTGACGAGCGCTAAATGTGGAAACCAGTTCAGCTGGCCGTCTGGCAGTGTTTCCACCCTCTTCCGGAATCCAACCAAGATTGGGTTATGACGGGCGGGATTCCTGGGATTCCCAAAGTCGTCAACCGCCATCTCATACACCCCCGTCTTGTGTAGCGCCTCCGTGAGCGCTGACGTATTTCCCCCGATTGCTATGATCGCAGCTCTCTGAGCAGCGGCACTCTGAAGCAACCGATGAAAGTCCTTATCGCCTACATTCACACGAACCCAGTTGCCGTCAAGGAGAATCACCTGCGGAAAGGTATCCGTCTTGATAAGGGTTCCAACATCCACCTGCTTCACTTCAAGCACATCCACACCCCTCATTTTACCAATGGTGGCAAGGTAGAGCGGATTAGGATGTTCGTAGCCCACATACCATACCCTGACCTCTGCTATCAGCTCTCTCAACTTAACCACTTCTGGCCCCTCTGCTATGCCTACGTCTCCCAGCGTGCCAACTACTGCTATTGATGCTATCAGCAACAATGCCGCAGCCACAAGCAAGGCGATGCCTTTTATTTTCCTTCGTTTCATTCTTATTGCCTCAGTTTCTTTTTTTGCCCACTTTTTTGCGAGTATGGACGAACTCGCAGCTTGTTTGGCCACATTTAGCTTATCATCACTGGCTCTCACCTCCCTCATCACCAGATGTGCCCCTCTACACAATAAATAACGATGCAGACGCCAAAAAATTAGGAGCAAACTCTCTTAAAGCAAGCCTATCTCTCGATGCCAATGTTATGCTTTAGTTTTTCGAAAAAGTCTCAACCACGCCGATCCCCGCATCCCTGCCTTCGCAGGGACGAGCTCGCGAGGACAAGTTTCTCGTGACTCCCCAACGCGGTGTGTTACCTTCAGTCCAACACCGACTCCAAAGTAATAGTCCACCTTTTCCGAGATCCTAGTCTGTTGTATCACCTCCCCGCACTGTCGAGGGGGGCGTTCCCGAGATTCTTGGGGAAACTTACCTGTTACAATTTCACAATAATGATTTAGCTAGTTTGGCCTCCCCAAGTTTGGATTGATGGTTTGGCCGTACATGCTGTCGCCAATATACCACATCCTATGCCTGAACATAAACCAGTGCCAACCGTGAACCGTCAACCCCTGGGCCTGCGCCCGGGGGCAGACCTGGCAACCTGAGTAGTTACCCTACCGTATTATATAACGAAAAGACAGGCAAAATACTGCTTCTTGATGCCATATACGACTTAGAGTTGATTTTCTTCACTTATTCGGAGCATAACCGGATAGAAGCCGATGTTTCGCCATTTTGAGGTAACCACTCAACATGGTATAATCACCACGAAGGACGTCTGGTAACAAATGAATCTGCTCATCCGGAACGGACGGATAATTGACCCATCGCAGGGGATAGATTGCGTCGGGGACCTCCTGGTCGCTAATGGCAGGATCGCACAGATCGGCAAGCAAGTAACAATTCCCGACCGACAGCACTCCGTACTTCAGGCCCAAGGGATGATTGTCTGTCCGGGCTTCATCGATCTGCACTGCCATCTCCGCCAGCCAGGATTTGAAGCGAAGGAGACCATCGCCAGCGGAACCAAGGCCGCCGCCAGAGGCGGATTTACCACCGTTTGCTGTATGCCCAACACCAATCCACCCATAGATACCCAAGCCGTAGTGGAGCAAGTCCAGAGGATAGCCTCTGCTGAAGCTGT
>JALPXQ010000051.1 GCA_023271515.1 Dehalococcoidia bacterium
AGCGATACCCCCCCTTCAGGGATCGCCAACTCTCCCTTCTTTTGGTCGATACAGACCTACGATTATTGCCACCAATCAGGTCGGCGCAAATTGATAGTATACCCGCCGCCAGGTGTCAAACCAGGGACAGTGCCTCCCGAACGAGAGCCGAAGGCGCCGGGCATGTCTCAACAATCCCCAGGGGGTCTCAGTAGGGGTCAGAGCTTGTATTTTGGTGTCCGATTGCCTTGTTCCACCCTCTTCACGATCCGACTGACAGTCGAATGGCGTAGCCCAACGGCGACCTCAACTTCGCTCAGAGTGTATGCGTGTCGCCGGACGGCTTCATGTTCTCTCTATCTCCCCTAAAACAACGGGAAATAATTCATCCGGATGAACGCAAAGTTCTGCACCACATTATTCTTGCCCCGTATGATATCCCCGTAGTTGGTGCTATGTCCGGGGAGCAAATATTCCACATCCAGGTTCGATAGCTTTTCGATGCTCTGCTTCAGCGTTCGACTATCGCCGCCGGGGAGATCTGTCCTCCCGACGCTACCATTGAAGACCACATCGCCGGTTATGAGAACCTTGTTCTCCGGCGAGTAAATACATATCGACCCCGGGGAATGGCCCGGCGTATGGATTATCTGCAGATTCAACTTCTCGTCTCCCCGGCCTAGATTGAGTTCCCCCTCCTGAAGATAGAAGTCGGGCTCGAACTCCACGGTAAGCCCGAGCATGCGAGACATCTTTTCTGCTATTGTCCGGCGATACTCATCCTCGATTTTGCCAATGGCAATCAGGGCTTGACCTCCACCGGCTCCGCTTTCAGAATTCATTTGGGCTAGAGCCAGGTTTGCCTCGCAGTGGTCGGGATGAGAATGAGTGTTGATTATGAGTCCTATCTCCCCTGGGGCGATGTCATCCCGCAGCATGGCGGAGGTGAGCTTCTCCAGACATTTCTCACTCATCTCATTGACCACATGCCCGGGATCAATGAGAACGTGAGGCCGTTTCCCCCGCAGCACATTGCTGAAGAGATAGGTATGGCAGTTGTTCCCCCTCCCCTTCCAAAGATAAGCGTACAGATTATTGGCAAATCTCATCTCTCTTATCCCCCTCGATATTACGTGGCGCCAAAGGTTCCCGCTTTGCCTCATCCCACAGAGCATCCAGGTCCTCCAGAGAGAGGTCGTGCAGCGAGATGCCCCGCTTGCGGCTGAGTCCCTCCACAAAAGCAAAACGATGGCGAAAGCGCTCGTTGGTCTGCCGCAGCGCTCCCTCAAGATCAACATTCATCCAGCGAGCAGCATTGGCCAGGGCAAAGATAAGGTCACCGAATTCGTGCACCTTCTGCTCGTGGGTTTTAGCCTGCTTCAGTTCCTCCATCTCCTCGCGCACTTTATCCAGCACTCCCTCAATTTCCTTCCAGTCGAAGCCCACGCGGGCGGCGCGCTGCTGGATTATCTGACTGCAGGCCAGGGCAGGGATATTCGCTGGCATGTTATCCAAAAGCGATCCCTGGTTCCTCCCTTCCTCCCCCCGCTTCAACTCCTCCCAGTTCAAAGATACCTCCTGAGCATCGACAGCCTTTGAGGATCCGAATACATGGGGATGACGGCGGATAAGTTTTTCGTTTAAATGGCGCAGAACATCGGCGAGATCAAATTCACCGGCTTTCTGGGCGATCTGGGAGTGCAGGCCGATTTGGAGCAAGAGGTCCCCTAGCTCATCACAGAGTCTGCCCGCATCCCCCTCCTCGATGGCCCGCAGCGTCTCATAGGCCTCTTCCATGAGATAGGGTTTGAGCGACTCGTGGGTCTGGACGCGGTCCCAGGGGCAGCCATCTGGTGCGCATAGCGTGGCAAGGAGGCTCCGAAAAGTGGTGAAACTGGCGAGGTTTTCTTCCATTACGTAGGGACTCTAACCACAGGTAGCACAGGTGGAAGAGGAGCAGGTAGCACAGGAGCTGCCGCCACCAATAGGAGTGGACACCCCACCAGCGTCCCTGGCAAAGGATGCAAAGGCTGAGATCAACCTCCTGGCCTCGCGATTACATACGGGACATAAGGCTACCTCATCTACCTGACTAAAGGGACGGAGCAAGTCGAACTTGCCACCGCAATTCGGACAGCAATACTCGTAGATCGGCATTTCTCTCTTCCCAAGATCATTATATATCCTGATTGAAGCTAAGTCAAGTTCGCGGGTTAACTCAAAAGATGTATTGGTCATCGCTTGTGTTATGTTACGTCTAAAGACTCAAAGAGAGGATCAACAGCTTAGCGAAGAATCTCTGAGACTCTTCACTTCGTTCAGGGTGACATAGAATGGCTGAACGCTTACCTCCAATTTGACCGTGGCCCTCAACGGGGCGGATTGTATTCACCTGACGGCCGGGCTGATGGATTCGGGGAACTCGATCAACTACGAGCAATTTGTGATTGACAACGAAATCATCGGGATGATTCACCGCATACTGGCGGGGATCGAGGTGAACGATGAGACTCTGGGCTTTGATGTAATCGAGAGTGTCGGCCCGGGAGGGAACTATGTTGCCGAGGACCACACCGTAGAACACATGATGGACGAATTCTTCTACCCCGATCTGAGCGTGCGTTGTAACTATGATATTTGGGAAGAACAAGGCCGGCCTGACATGCTGAGTCGAGCCAGGGACCTGGTTCGAAAGATTCTGCGAGAAGGGCAGAAGGGTCTGCTGGATCATGATTTGATCGCTGGCATAAAGCAGGCTTTCCCCGACAGCCAAAGCTTTTAGGATGTCCCCGAGGTTCTTCTTGACGAGCGCCGCCGAGGTGCTTATCATAAGAACCGAGGGGCACAAGTTGAAAATCAAAATTCTCGGTGCGCACGGCCTCGAGTCAAGAAATACCAGGCTTTCCTCTATCCTTGTCGACGACATCCTGGCGGTCGATGCCGGAGGCCTGACCTCCAGCCTATCATTCGCCGAGCAGGAGAGGGTCGAATTCATACTGCTGACTCACGGCCACTACGACCACATTAGAGATGTCCCGGCTATCGCCCTGAAGAACTCTCATCGCACTATCGAGGTCTTCGCTACTGAGTCCACACACGAAATCCTGCTCACTCACTTGATAAACGGCGTCCTATATCCCAGGTTCGCCACGTGGCCCTCGCCTGAAAACCCGGTGCTTAGGCTGCATACTCTGGAACCTTATCGGGCCCAGACCGTCGGTGTGTACCACGTATTAGCGGTGCCGGTGGTCCATGCCCTTCCCGCCGTCGGTTATCAAATCACCGATAGCCGGGGGAAAAGCATATTTTTCAGTGGAGATACCGGGCCGGGATTGTCTTCCTGCTGGGAGCATATCACCCCGCAGCTCTTGATCATGGACATGTTCTTCTCCAACAAATCGATGGCTGCCGCTTACAAACCCGGCCACCTGTGCCCTACCTTGTTGAGAGGGGAGTTGATCAATTTCCGGGGCAGCAAGGGCTACCTTCCCCACGTGGTGCTCACTCACCTCAATCCAGAAGTTGAAGACGAGATCCGAGATGAAGCCGCCCAGCTGGCAAAGGAGCTGGGGGCCGATATAAGCCTGGCTTACGAAGGGATGGAGATAGAAATATGACGTCACCCCGCGAAATACCTAAAGCCTATGAGCCGAAGCAGGTCGAAGGCAAGTGGTACCAATTCTGGCTGGAGCGGGGATACTTCGCTCCCAGGATCGACCCGCACAAGGAGCCCTTCGTCATCATCATGCCGCCGCCCAACGTCACCGGCGAGCTTCACCTGGGCCATGCCTTAACGGCCACACTGGAAGATATACTGACTCGCTGGCACCGGATGAAGGGCGATCCCACCCTGTGGCTCCCTGGAGTCGACCATGCCGGCATTGCGGGACAGAACGTAGTGGAGCAGCTCCTGGCTAAAGATGGCCTGACCCGACATAATCTGGGACGTGAGAAATTCCTGGAACAGATGTGGGAGTGGATGAACAAATACCGACACGTCATCCGGGACCAGCACCAGAGACTGGGCGCTTCCTGTGACTGGAGTCGGGAGTGCTTCACTCTGGATCCGGGACCCTGCCGGGCGGTGCGCACCACCTTCGTTAATCTCTATAAGAAGGGTCTCATCTACCGGGAGAAACGTATCACCAACTGGTGCCCCCGCTGTGCCACGGTCCTCTCCGACCTTGAGGTGGAACATGAAGACATCTCCGGCCATCTTTACCACATCCGATACCGGATATCGGGAGAGGGTGATGCATTCGTAACCGTAGCCACCACCCGCCCGGAGACTCTCCTGGGCGATACCGCCGTTGCCGTCAACCCTCACGACTTACGATACAAGCACCTGGTGGGAAGGAGTGTCATTCTCCCGGCGTTGGGGCGCGAGATCCCCATTATCGCCGACGAGGCTGTGGATCCGTCCTTCGGCACCGGCGCGGTGAAGATCACCCCGGCACATGACCCGGTGGACTTCGAGGTCGCTCAAAGACAAACCCTGCCCCTGGTTAACATAATGAATCTGGACGCCACCCTGAACGAAAACGCCGGGCCATACAAGGGGCAGGATCGCTTTGCCTGTCGCCGGACCCTGCTGGCAGACCTGGAGAAAGAGGGCTTGCTGGTCAAGGTCGATCCCTATACCCACTCGGTGGGTCATTGCGAGCGCTGCCGAACGATGGTTGAGCCTCTGATCTCACCGCAGTGGTTCGTCAAGATCGCGCCGCTCGCCATTCCCGCCATCGAGGCGGTGGTTGACGGACGCATTGAGATCATTCCGCAGCGTTTCACCAGGGTGTATCTTAACTGGATGGAGAACATCCGCGACTGGTGCATCAGCCGTCAACTGTGGTGGGGGCATCGGATTCCAGTCTGGTATTGCCGGAATTGCGGCAAAGTTACGGTAGCGGTGGACGATCCTGCCACCTGTGAGCATTGTAACCAGCCGGACATCGAGCAGGATCCCGATGTGCTGGACACCTGGTTCAGCTCTGCTCTCTGGACTCATTCCACCCTCGGCTGGCCGGATGATACCGATGATTTACGCTATTTCTACCCCACTTCGGTGATGGAGACCGGCTACGACATCCTCTTTTTCTGGGTCGCTCGAATGATCATGATGGGCCTGGAGAACACCGGCGAGATTCCCTTCCGCAAGGTTTACCTTCATGGCCTCATCAGGGATGAGAAAGGCGCAAAAATGAGCAAATCCCGGGGAAACGTGCTCGACCCACTGGCAGCGATGGACCGCTACGGCACTGATGCCCTGCGCTTTTCCCTGATCGCGGGTAACGCCCCGGGCAACGATATGCGGCTGAGCCGGCAGAAGCTTGAGGGGAGCCGCAATTTCGCCAACAAGCTCTGGAATACCGCCCGGTTTGTGGTAACAAGCATAGAGGCAGCGTCCCCCCCGGATCCTCTGGCTCTTAGAGTGCTTGACGCACTCGAAGGAAAAAAGCCGCCGGCAGAGGATCGCTGGATCAAGAGTCGTCTCAACCGGCTGACCGCCGAGGTCAATCAGTCGCTCAAGAGATTCATGCTCGGCGAGGGATTGAGCAAGATCCATGATTTTGTCTGGGGTGAGTTCTGTGACTGGTACATCGAGCTGTCCAAGATTCGACTCCGTAACCCGGCCGGTCCATCTCCGATCCCCCTGCTCGTCGATACTCTGGATAAGATACTGCGTCTGCTGCACCCCTTCATGCCCTTCATCACCGAGGAGCTCTGGCAGAAGGTCGCCCCATATCTGCCTGAGAGGACCGATTCTATCATGATTGCTGATTACCCCACCACCGATGAATCCCTGATAGATGCCGCCGCCGAGCGGGAGATGGAATCGGTAATCGAGATTGTACGCGCCATCCGGAACGCCCGGGCGGAGGCCAAAGTGGAACCCTCCAGATTCATCGAGGCTCTGATCGCAGTCCGGGATGACGAATTACTGCTTGAAAGCCATCTTTCTGCTATCAGCACCCTGGCCAGGGTGCGTCCTCTGACCATCATCGATAAGCAAGATAGAGCGGCAGGTAAGGATGAGGCCAAGGTGCTGGTGCTGAGGGATGTGGAGGTCATCCTCCCGTTGAGTGGGATGGTTGATCGAGAAGCGGAAAGCAAACGGCTGCAGAGAGAGATCGAGAAATGGCGGGATCAGGCTGCGCGCATCGAAGCCAAACTTCAAGACGAACAGTTCCTCTCCAGGGCGCCGGCGGACATCGTTCAAAGGGAGCGGGAAAAGCTCACCGAACACAGGGATCGACTGGGAAGGCTGGAGCAGCAGCTTCGGGCGCTTAACGCCTCCGGATCACGATATTGATGCTCCTGGGCTCAGTCTTTAGCGAAGATGCCATGCCGCGTATTGTCTTGAGCAGGAAGTTTTGAACGAAAGGGTTGAGCGGCACAGGTTCGTCATCGATGAAGAGGATTGCTTCCGCCTCATCTTTTGGGGCCAAAACATGCTGCTCAATGTGATCCGCTACCCCGGATATATCGTTCATGGAGAATTGAGGCACGCCTCCAAGCGGTTCATCGGTCACGACGGCCATCAATTCCTGGGGAAGGCAGACCAGTTCTCCTATCTCCCGGCGATGAACTTCGATCTTTGGTTGAGCCGCGTGTTTGAAACCCTCGGCAAGGACGATATCGAAATCCCCGCTGATGAATCGCATAAGCTCCGCCGGGCTCAGATCATGCTCTACATTCTCAATAATGGCCACCTTGTGCGGGGAGCTCAGCACTACACAATCGCTCCCCGCCTGAGAATGCTCCCACGAGTCTTTGCCGGGGACATCAAGATCGAACCGGTGAGCAACATGCTTGATGGTAGCCACCCGATAGCCTCGCCGCCTAAACTCCGCTATCAGCCCCTTCATGAGGGTGGTCTTGCCCGATTTCGGCCTTCCGACGATGCAAACAATCGGCAGCAACCTGGTCCTCCTCCCTCCAGTCAAGCATCTGAACCGACACCTCATCCCCCACTTCGATGATTCCGACATCCTCGGGAACGACCAGGAGCCCATTAGCTCCGGACATAGAGGTGAGGATTCCCGATCCCTGGGGTCCGGTGATGCAAGCAAAATACCGGCCATCCCGCTTTCTCACTATCGCCCTGGCGAAAATGCGGCGCCCATCGGTGTTCTCAATTCGACTCTCGCTTATCGCTGAGACAGTCGGCTTGGCAAGGTTCCTTTTCCCCAACATCTTGAGAATGGCCGGACGGGCAAACTGCTCGAAGGCTATCATGGAGCTTACCGGATTGCCGGGGAACCCTAGATGCGGAACCTTCTTCCCGTTCCCTGCCAGGATCCCGAAGGCCAGCGGCTTGCCTGGCTTCATGCGCACCGTCCAGAAGGATATCTCACCGAGCTCGGCCAGCACATCTTTCACTATGTCGTAATCTCCCCGTGAAATCCCTGCCGATGTGATCAACAAATCCGAATCCATCCCCCGGATTATCTTCTCCATTAGCTCCTGTTTCTCATCTGTGGCGATGCCCAAAATGTGGGGGATGGCCCCATAACGGCGCACCTGAGTGGCAATGCTATAGGTATTGCTGTTATAGATCTTGCCCGGCGGCAATGGCCGGCCCACCTCCACCAGTTCATCGCCGGTGGCTAGAACGGCAACCGTAGGACGGCGAATCACCAGAACATTCGCTCTCCCCAGCGACGCCAAAACGCCGATCTCCTGAGGACGAAGCACAACTCCCTTTGCCAGAACCAGAGACCCCCTGGTGATGTCCTCCCCGGCTCGCCTTATGTTTGAGCCTTTCACCACCTCTCGCTCTATGCCGATCTCATTCAGAGGTTTCCCTGCCGTCTTACGGATCTCTTCATCGGTGTCCTCGAACTGAACTACGCTGTCTGCCCCGGCGGGAACCGGCGCGCCGGTCATGATCCGGATGGCTGTGCCCGGGACGACCGTTCGATCTGAGATGTAGCCTGCGGCGACCTCACCGATAACACTGAGAGTCCGAGGCTGGGTGCTAGTGGCTCCACGGATGTCCTCCCACTGAACCGCATAGCCATCCATGGCCGAGTTGTCCAGCGGGGGAATATCAATATCCGAACAAACATCCTCGGCGAGAACCTGTCCCAGGCTGTCCAGGATAGGCTTTTCCTCTGGTTCCAGAACGCTGACGTTGCTTAAGATTTTCTCCAGGGCTTCCTCAACAGAGATCATTTCGTAACTCCTCACGGCTCGCGATCTGCTCCGCTCTTTCCAGATCGGCCGGTGTATTGATGTTAAAGAAACTCAGGTGCTGCGGGTCAAACGAGTCTACTTCGCTTTCCTCCACGTATCTCACCCTGACCCTTTGAAGCAAATCGCTGACCTTGAAATTGTCATCCTCCAGCATACTTTCCATGATAGCCACACATTTCGTCGAATAGACCGCATGCAGCGGCTCCAGTAGTCCTCCTATGCTGGGAATCACTACGTCGAATCCCCCGGATAGATCCATCATGTAACGGAGCAGCTTGATATCGAGAAACGGCATATCGCAGGCAACGACAATGCTGTGGGGATCTTGAGAGAGTTTCAGCCCGGAGTATATGCCCATCAGTGGTCCTCTGCCTGAATACGTGTCGGTAACTATCTTCACCTGCCGGGGACGGGGCAAGAAGGGGTCCTTTTGGCCCTGAGCCAGCACCACGATCACCTCGCCTCCGAGCCCGCTGAGGCGAATGATCAAACGCTGAAGCACTCTCTTTCCGGCAAGAACAAGCGAACATTTATCCTGCTTGAGGCGGGAGCTGTGGCCGCCCGCGAGAATGATTGAACTCATTTATGCTGCTAGGAAGATTGAACAAGGGACAACCATAGTATAAACTAGAGACGGGAGTTATTCAACACCTGTAACCGTTCACCTTACGGTCATTCTGAGCGTAGCGAAGACTCTCTGAGACCCTTCACTTCGTTCAGGGTGACATAGGGCGGCTGAACGGTTACCAACACCTTCTGTTATGCAGCCGAGCTATCTCAGATTATACAGAAGCGGCGAATTAGATACAAGGATAGCCCAACTCTACAGAATCCTCGAATGCTGCGTGC
>JALPXQ010000052.1 GCA_023271515.1 Dehalococcoidia bacterium
GCAAGGGTTTGGCCGGCTCATCCGGTCGAAGACCGACCGCGGAGTGATGGTGGTCCTCGATAGCCGGCTGAGCACCAGGAACTATGGTTCGGTGTTTGTGAATTCATTGCCACAATGTCGCCTGGAAAGGGGCCCCTCGCGGAATTTGCCCAAAGCGGTCCAGGACTGGCTGGGGGAAATGGTTGATGAAGGATCGAGGGCGATCTTTGATCATCGATACCGGAATGAATCGCCCTGAGTGCCTGACTGCAATATCCTCAGGGTTCAAGGAAATCGATGTAGACCTAGAGAAGGCAGATTTTTTTGTCACCCATATACATGCCGATCACTCAGGTCTGATGTCCGTCCTGGCTCGCGATACCTCGACGGTCTATTTCTCTCAGGTGGAGGCGGCTATTTTTGACCATGCCGGCTCCTGGTTGGAGGAACAGGCCAATTTTGCTCGGATGCACGGTTTTCCTGAGGATGAGCTTCGGAGGGTGTTTAAGAGTCACCCTGGATCCAGGTACATTTCAAAAGGGCATCTGGACTTACATTTGGTGAGAGATGGCAACATGATAGGGCTTGGGGATTACCTGTTTAGATGCATTGAAACACCGGGTCATACCAGAGCACATATGTGTCTTTATGAGGCCAACAAGAAGATAATCGTATCCGGGGACCACATCCTTGGTGACATAACCCCCAACATCTCAGCATGGTCCGATGAAGAGAATCGCTTGAACCAGTATCTGATAAGCCTGGACAAGGTTCAGGACTTCGATGTTGAGCTGGTATTGCCCGGGCACAGAGGCACCTTCAAGAATTTCAGGGAGCGGATTCAACAACTGAAGTACCACCACCAGGTGAGAGCCGATGAGGTTCTTTCCATTCTTCAGGAAGGTAGCAAGAATGCCGTTCAGGTGGCATCGGAAATGAGCTGGGATATGACCTACAAGAGCTGGGGTTTATTCCCCAGCATGCAGAAATGGTTCGCCACCGGGGAGGCGATTGCTCACTTGAGGTATCTTGAGGAAAAGGGGAAGGTAGAGAGGAAGGTCGAGGGGAGGAAGATAGTATTCCTGTTGAGATGAGTTGAGCTTGAAGTGAGGCGCCAGGTATGGCAGTGTCTAATTTCCAAAGTCAATTGAGAAGTGGTTTTTTCGCCGGAGTCGGAAAAGGGTGGAGTAGTTTTCTCTGGATCTCCAAAATTATTATCCCGGTTTCTTTTCTGGTGACCATTCTTCGATGGGCTGGATGGTTAGAGTACCTGGACGTCCTCTTAGAGCCACTAATGAATCTGATCAACCTGCCTCCCGAAGCAGGTTTGCCAGTGGTCACCGGGATGCTACTGGGCACCTACTCGGTTATCGCTATCATAACCGTCATTCCCTTCACTATTGAGCAGATGACTTTGATTGCCATGTTCACCCTGATTTCTCATGCCCTTATCATGGAAGGAATCATCCAGCACAAATCTGGACTCAACATCATCAAGGCAAGCGTTATTCGCCTTACCGCGGCTATCGTGGCTGTGCTGGTTGTTTCGCAATTCCTTGGGGACACCAGCCAGAGCGTCGCGGTGCCAGTCGATCTTGCCGCTCACACTCCATTTACGGAGCTTTTATACGTCTGGGGCAGGGATATGGTAGGCTTGCTAGTAAAGGTTTTCGGGATCATTATGCTCGTAATGATTATACTGGAGTCCCTGAAATCTCTGGGCTGGATCGAATACTCGCTCAAGTTTTTCCGGCCTCTGATGAGGATTCTGGGGCTTTCTGACCGAACAGCAATGATGTGGGTCGCGGCCATCGTCTTTGGCTTGATGTACGGCGGGGCCATTATTGTCGAAGAGGCCAAAAAGGGGAGCCTGAGAAAGGAAGAACTGGAACGTCTTCATATCTCCATTGGCATCAATCACGCTATGATCGAAGACCCGGCGCTTTTTGCGGTACTGGGCTTGCCTGCTCTCTGGCTCTGGGGGCCGAGGTTTATCATGGCCATCATAGCGGTTCAGATCTATCGCGGTATAAGATCTATAACAGCCTCGGCTCAAAAATAATTTTGCTCTGTATCCAGAGGCAGGATTACATCTTTCCGTGTCTGAGGATGGAGATGAGCAACCAAAATCCCATGATCCCCGCCCCCAGGAAGCCGACGATCCCGATCATCGGGACCCCGTTCCACTGTGGAGGGATCCCGGCAAGTACGATCAGGGCGGAGCTCATCAGCAGAGCAGCCAAGACGATAGCAAAGGCGATGCGATTGCCGATCTGATTGTGCGTTTCTTGTATCGGTTCGAGACCCTTATGCTCAAACTCGATTCTTATTTTCCCCCCTTTGAGCTGCGTCAGGATCTCCCGCACCTCGGAAGGAAGATCGCGCAGAAGGACACTGAGATCGATCGCCGACAGATAGAGATCCTTCGTCAGTTTGAGCGGGTTCATCCGCTCCTTCAGGAGCTTCTTGGCGAACGGTTTGGCATGCGTAACCATGTCGAAGTCCGGGTCCAGCATCCGCCCGACCCCTTCGATGGTAATAAGCGCCTTCGTCAGTAGATAGAAGTGGGAGGGTGCCTTCAACCGGTAGCTGATGATCAAGGTTATCAGTTGGTTCAGTATCAGGCCCATGTTTATACTCTTAAGCGATCGGTAAGAATACTGCTCCAACAGCGCCTGGATCTCATATTCGAGCTTGTCGGCATCCTTGAGATGCGGGGTTGCCGATAGCTGCAGTAGAGTCTTCGTGATCCGTGCGGCATCCTGGTTGACGATGCCGGTGAGGATACCACTCAAATACCCCCGATCCTTCATCGAGATTCCGCCCATCATCCCGTAGTCGAGAAAACAGACGACGTTTCCTGGTAGGGCCATGAGGTTCCCGGGGTGAGGGTCGGCGTGAAAGAATCCGTGTTCGAAGACCTGCTTGAGGACGAGATCCGCCCCCCGGCTGGCGAGCAACTTCGGATCGAGCCCCGCCGCCAGGAGCACCTCCACACTCGATGCTTTTACCCCGTCAATGAACTCCATGGTCAGAACTCTGCTCGTGCTGTAATCCCAATAGACCGTGGGGACATAGATAGTTCGGTCGGTCTGGAAGTTCCCGCCGAAGCGCTCGATCGCCGCTGCCTCAATGTGGAAGTCAAGCTCTCTCTTGATCGACCTCTCGAACTCCGCCACGATGGCGACGGGATCAAAGAGATTTATCTCCTCGACGTACTTCTCCATCAGCGCCGCCAGATGAAACATGATCTCAATGTCGGTCTCGATGATCTGCTGGATCCCGGGGCGCTGCACTTTGACGGCGACCTCTTTGCCGTTCTTCAGGACGGCCCGGTGAACCTGGGCGATCGAGGCAGAGGCGATAGGGCCGGTCGTATAATCTGAAAAGAGCTCGTCGACGGATTTGCCGAGTTCTTCTTCGACGAGCTCTTTCGCCTCCTCTTCCGGAAACGGGGGAACCGCACTCTGGAGCTTCTTCAGCTCGACGATAAGCTCCTGCGGCACCAAATCCGGCCGGTTGCTCATGATCTGGCCGAACTTGATGAAGGTTGGGCCGAGCTCCTCCAACACCATTCTGATCCGCTCCCAGCGAGAAAGAGAGACGACATCTCGCTCTCGTTCCCCAGGAAGGAGCTTCCGCCCGAAATCGATGTATTTCTCGAGGTTGCTTCTCGTGATAAGATCGTCGAAGCCGTACTTCACCAACACCGTGACGATCTCACGATAGCGGTTGATGTGGCGATAGGTCCGGCTCACCAGCCCGATCTTGCGAACCATGATCGACCCACCCCACAATCAAAGGAGACCAAGGGCGACGAATGCCTGTCTGCAGCCCCGTGCGCTAAGCCATTACACAGGTTACTCCTCAACGCTTGTCTGGCCTTCCAGCTTCTCGATTCGTGCTTTCAGATCTTGCAACTCCTCTCGTGAAGGGATGTTCATCGTCTTCAGGGCCTTCTGCATACTCTTTTCCACCTGATCTTGGAACTCCTTCCGGGCCTCCTCCGATTTTTCCAACAGCTCTTTGACCAGTTTTCTCCCCTCTTCCTCGCTGAGTTTGCTCTCCTCGGCGATCTTTTCAACCAACTCCTCGACCCTGTCCTTCGTTAAGGACGCGACCCCGATCCCGATCAATATCCCTTTTTTCATCAGATCCAACATTGTACTCCCTCCTTTAGAAATTTATTCGAAGCCTCTGCTTCGAGCTATTATACCGCTAAATCTCGTAATTTGTCAATGACTTTGAAATACAATGCATCCATCTACGCGGCTTGCGAGATTGTCTATTATGTGCCATAATATCTTTAGATATGGCATTTATTTGCTTCGTCGGAACATACAAACCCATAATATGCGGCATAGCCGATTATACCGGCTTCATAACCCGTGCAAGTCCGGCCGGCAAGTGGAGCGTGCTGTCCTTTGACCTGGAGAAATACGGGGCATCGCTGAGCACCGCCCGTGAGCGGACGGACCAGGTTTGGTACGGCATACCAGGGCGCCACGACTTCTCAGCCGCGGTCATTCTGCAAGGATTGAAGGAGCTAGGATTGAAAGATGAAGATACGATCCTGTGGTTTCAACACGATGATCTGATCTGGGCCGATAGCCAGAAGTTTGTGACCATGCTCATGGATCTGGAGCTGCCCAAGGTCGTCACTTTTCACACTCTCCACTTCCAGAGCTCTGAAACCCCAACCGGCCTACGGAAATACCAGTATAACCTCCTACAATCCCTGCTGCCTCATGTCCAGGCTATCACGGTTTTCAGCCACGGGGTTTATGATGCAGTTACCTCAGCATTCCCGGAACACAGCGAGAAAGTCTATGTGGTGAAGCACGGCATACATTCATACCCAGCGGTAAGCAAACTGAGCAGGAAAGAGGCCAAAGAGAGACTCAATGACTTCTTGCTCTCTGAAGCGGGACTTGACCAGGCAACGAGGGACGCCCTGCGTAAGCAGCGCACATTCCTCGATCCAGACACCTCGGTGATAGGACAAACCGGGTTTTTGTGCCCTCTTAAACACTCGGAGTCGCTTTATCTTCTCAGAGATAAGCTGCAGCAGATCACTCCTCACAAGAGAATCGCCGCCGTACGTATTGGAATGACCAGAGAGGAATCCCACAAGATCTATGCCGGCAAACTACGAAGGGAGCAGAATGGCAGAGACAGCTTTCTCCTGGAAACCTGGTTGCCTCAAGATACCCTTGCGCTGGCGCAGCGGGCTTTCGATGTCAACTTCTATTGGCCTACTGAATGCACTCAAAGCGGCATAATGGCACACGCGCTGGGTGCCGGTGCAATGGTCGCTGGCCGCGATCTAGAGGGGGTCGGCGAGACCCTGAAAGAGGCCGGCGGGCTTGTGGACACAGATCTGAGGCGTTTGTTACTGAAAATCAGGGAGATCATCATAAACCCGGCTCTCAGAGAAAGGATGGAGGGAGCGGTGCTGAAGTATGCCGCAGAGTTCTCCTGGAAGAACCAGTCCCGCAGGCATTACGAATTGGCCGAACGTATTCTGCGCCCCACGAGATGCCCTTCGGGCAAAATCCCAAATCCGAATATCTAAACTCTAAACTATACCCAACGGCGAAGGTCGAGACCTGTTTTCATGAGGCGAATTTGCCAATTCGGACCTTTGCTTTTTCCTCACCGGCGTCCAGCAACCGCCCCCTGAAGCAGATTCTGAATCTGTGCCGTCCGCCTGGAGAATATCCCCCTCAGAATGGAAGTCCGTCCGCCGAGATAACGAAATCGCTTGTATCTGGATTTAACCAGCTTGGCGGGGGGTTGCGTCTGAATCTGAAGCAGCTCTCGGAGAATGAGATTCCGCAGTATTCGGGCGGCCTCCGCCGGGTCAGTATGAGCCCCACCTTCCGGCTCTGGAACCACAATGTCAGCCACTCCAAGCTGCTTACAGTCGGCTGCCGTCAGCCTTAAGGCTGAGGCAAGTTCCTCTGCCCTTTCGACATCCCTGAAGAAGATGGAGGCCGCTCTCTCGGGTGAGATCACCGAAAGGAAGGCATTTTCCATGATGAGAACCCGATCAGCGATACCGAGTGCCAGTGCTCCCTCGCTCCCCCCCTGTCCGATGATTACCGAAATAACTGGTGTCGGGATATCGGAGAGAAGAGCCATCGTAGAGGCAATGGCATTCCCGATCCCCCTTTCCTCCGATTCCGCTCCCGGATAGGCGCCAGGGGTATCAACAAGATTTATCAGGGGCAAATCGAACTTGGCTGCCAGCCTCATGGCGCGCTGTGCCTTGCGAAAGCCCTCCGGTGCAGTGTGCCCTTCGTTGCGGTCGCGCTGTTGCCCGATGATCACCACGGCCTCTCCTCCAAGCTCAGCCAGCCCGCACACGATGGCTGGATCATCACTGTAGGAGCGGTCGCCATGAATCTCAATGAAGTTTGAGGTGATCCGGGTAATATAGTCCATCGAGGTGGGCCGCTGCGCATGACGGGCTAATTGAACAGCTTCCCAGGCCTGCTCCTGCGGATGAGTGGGGGCAAGATACGGGCGTACCTTTTTCTTCATCCCCAGTCGGTACCGGGAACTGAGCAGATCCAGGGTGATGGAGATCAGATGGCGAAGCCGGGTCCGATCAACGATCTGGTCCACCAGCCCATGCTCCAGATGCGATTCTGTGGTATGCCCCATCTCTGTGGGTGAGGTCTCCTGCGTCTCTCCCGTAACGCGTAAGGGGGCAAATCCAATCATAGCCCTGGGCTCGGCGATAATGAGGTCGCCGAGATTGGCGAAGCTGGCATAAACCTCACCTGTGGTGGGATGAGTTAAGACCGAGATATGTGGCAAGCGACGAGCTTGCAGCTTTCTTGCGGCGGCCACCGTCCTGGCCATCTGCATCAGGGAGAGAACCCCCTCCTCAATTCTAGCGCCACCCGATGAAACCACGGTAACCACGGGGAGCTTCCTTCTTGCTGCTATCTCAAATGCCTTAGCTATTCGATCACCCACCACTATACCCATGTTACCGCCAAGGAACCCAAAGTCAAGCACTGCCAGTACCACGGGATTGCCGCCGATGGTACAAGTGCCGGTAACCACTGCCTCGGAGAGCCCGGTCCTTTCCTGGGCCTCACGTATGCGCTGCTGGTAAGCGACATTACCCAAAAGGCGAGATGGTTCTGCTGCGGTCACCGTCTGATCAAGTCCCTGGAAGCTTCCCGGGTCAACCAGAAGGTATATCCGTTCCCATGCCGAAAGACTGTGATGGAAGCGGCACACCTGACAGACCCGATAGTGCTGATACAACTCAGAGCGAGAGAGATCGGTCCCACAGGAGAAGCACTGCGCTTCCTCTTCCGGCACCTCCTTCGGGGGCTTCAGGAAGACAGTCTTGGGCCTCTTTCGGCGTAACCTCTCGCGTTCTGCCAGATAAGCGGTATAGGAGACAACTTCTTTCATGGCTCCCCTTCCCAGGGTCTTGCGCATTCCCTGGATTCAACTAGCCCTTCCCCCTCCAGTTGCTCCATAAGCCTGGCTGCTCGCGGATAGCCGATACGAAGTCTCCGCTGCAGAAGAGAGGCGGAAATGTGGCCGGACTCCTCACATAACTGTCTTGCCTTTTCCAGGAAAGGATCCAGATCCAGTTGTTCGACGGACAAAGAAGAAAACTGTTGAGCCACACGATCAAACGACTGCGGGAGGTTTTTCTCCCCCCACTTTCTCCAGAAGGCGACCACCCGGTCCATCTCCTCGTCGGAGACAAAACACCCCCGCAAACGCTTTGGTTTATGGGCATCAGGAGATAGATAGAGCATGTCACCCCGACCCAGGAGCTTCTCGGCCCCGATGCTATCGAGAATGGTGCGCGAATCAACGGCTGAGACCACCGCGAAGCTGATGCGGGTGGGGAAATTGGCCTTGATCAGCCCGGTAATAACATCAACCGACGGCCGTTGTGTGGCCACAACGAGGTGAATCCCGGTAGCCCGGGACAGTTGAGCCAGGCGGCAGATCAGGGGTTCGACCACGTCTGGAGCAGTCATCATTAGATCCGCAAGCTCATCGATGATCACTACGATGTAGGGCAGTGGCTCAGCCACCTTGGGACTGCGGTTGTAAGTATCGATATTACGAACCCCGAGGGAGGCGAATTTGCGATAGCGATGATCCATCTCCAGGGTTACGCGGCGCAATGTTTCAATCGCCCTATCGATCTCCACTACCACCGGAGTTATAAGGTGTGGGATGCCATTGAAGGTTATCATCTCCACTCGCTTGGGGTCGATGAGAACCAGCCGCACCTCAGCAGGTGTGGCCTGCATCAGGAGACCGGTGATAATGCAGTTAAGGCAGACCGTTTTGCCACTCCCGGTAGCCCCGGCGATGAGGATATGAGGCATCTTGGCGATATCAGCGATAACTGGCTCCCCGGCAGCACCCTGTCCCAGGGCCACCACCAACCGGGATTTGGTCCGGGCTTTGTGAAAAGCCGGGCTTTCGATAACGCTGCGCAAGGAGACTAGAGCGGTACTGATGTTGGGGACCTCGATCCCCACCAGCGGCTTCCCCGGAACTGGGGCCTCGATACGCACGTGGGTGACTGCCAAAACCAGGGCCAAATCATTGGCCAGGGAGGTGATGCGATCTACCTTGACCCTGGTTTTGGATACCTCCTCGAGGTGAACCCTGGGATTGCCATTCTTGTCCAGTTTGGGCTTGCCATTCTGATCCTTCTCCACCACTCTTCGGTACCGGCGAATCCAACCGGGCTCGACGCCAAACTGAGTCACCGATGGGCCTGGATTCACCTGCACCACCTTAACCTCTACCCCATAACTGGCCAGTGCCTCCTCAATCAACTCAGCACGCTCGGCATCATTTCCTCGCGCGAAGCTAGCTTTTGGGGCCTCATCCAGCAGTTGG
>JALPXQ010000053.1 GCA_023271515.1 Dehalococcoidia bacterium
AGCGAATGTCAAGCGTTACCGCCTTGAATGGTCGTTCGAAGTTTGGTGAAACGAAACCGGGGACACAGAAACAGCCGTTGCGCCAAAGATGACCCTTACAAAAGTTTCTTATCCACCTGTTGCGCTACCCGGTTTTTCAGGATCGCCATTTGTTCTTCTAACGCTCCCAGCTCTTGCTCCACCGCTTTCTTATATGTTTCATCCGTTAAGCTCGAAAGATTGATCTTGACGTTGTAAACTCCGCCCCGAAAGGCAGCTTCCCCCAGGTGAGCGGCTACCCCACCGTCGCTTATGGCATTGACATTGCCCTTTTGAATGACTACCTCTGCGAGTTCGACAATTTTTATCGAGTGTCTTGCCACTTCCAAGGGAACTTCCGCTGCTCTCCTGGTTGCTTGCTGTACTTCGACCCCTCTTTTTCCCTTTGCCTCAGCGCTGTCCTGGGGGAATCTGAGGGCAGCCAGCAGGGCATCAAATGCCTGACTATCCTCATCCACCAGACACATCATCCTGGTTTTTAAAGATGCTGCCTTCCTGGATACCTCCTTTAACTCATCTTCTACATTCTTGTATCTTTCCTTTCCCAGCGTGAGAGCGGCCACCATGGCGACCAGCGCTGCCCCAAGAGCACCAGCGAGAGCGGAGGCGCTGCCTCCCCCCGGCGAGGGCGAGCCCCGGGCAAGTTCCTCCAGAAATTCAGCTACCTTTAAGTCAACAAGTTTCATATAATACCCTGCCTCCATCAACCACTACCACTCCCTTCTTGATGACCTTATCCACCAGGTTAACCCCGTAGTGGTACATTAGAAACTCTATGTTAGGGGCATCCCATATTACTACATCCCCCAACTTGCCCTGTTCAAAACTGCCAGCACTATCTCCCCTGCCAGCAGCGTAGGCACCGTTGATGGTAACGGCGGTCATCACTTCCTCCGGGGTCATCTTCAATTTAAGGCTGGCTAAGTTCATAATTATCTGCAGCGATTCGGTAGGACTGGAGCCGGGATTAAAATCTGTTGCCAGGGCCAACGGCAGCCCCATCTCCAGCATTTTCACCGCCGGGGCAAAATGAGGCAACATGAGGGAGAAGGATGTCCCGGGAAGAAGTACGCCCATCACACCCCTTGCTACCATCGCCTTGATGCCGGCATCGGAGGAACAAAGAAGGTGGTCGGCTGTTGCTGCTTCTACTTCCGCCGCCAGCTCGGCGCCCCCGAAGGGAACCAGTTCATCGGCATGAAGTTTAGGTCGCAATCCATACGTCCTCCCCGCCAGGAGGATATCGCGCGACTCTTCGATAGTAAAAACCCCTTCTTCACAAAACACATCGCAGAACTCAGCCAAGCCTTGCGCCGCCACTTCAGGGATCATTTCGTTAATTACCAGGTCAACGAAGTCCTGTTTGTTTCCCTTATACTCTTCGGGGACCACATGAGCTCCCAGAAAGGTGGGGATGATGTCAACCGGATGGGTTCTGTCCAGCTCCTTCAAAACTCTCAATGACTTAAGTTCGCCTTCCAGATTTAGCCCATAGCCGCTCTTGGCCTCGATTGTGGTTGTCCCGTGAGCCAGCATTCTATTGAGGGATTTCTTGCCCTGCATGATCAGTTCATCTTCGGTGGCCCTCCTTGTCTTTTCTACGGTGTTCAGTATCCCTCCGCCCTCTTGAAGGATATCCATGTAGGAGTAGCCCTTAAGTTTGAGGGCCAGCTCCTTTTCCCGCCAGCCGCAAAAAACCGCGTGTGTATGGGCATCCACCAAACCCGGAGTGACACACTGTCCCCTGGCATCGATTATCGGGGTGTCATCTTGGATTTCAAAATCCTTTAGAATGCGCTCCTTACCCACGCCAGTAATTCTACCCCCAGATATAACGAGAGCGCCACTCTCAATAACGCTAAACTCCATGATATCCTTCCGTGTCCTCGGCCGGGGCGGCCCGGCCATGGTCACCAGTTGTCCGATGTTTTTTACCACCAAATCTACTCTCATAAGAAACCAACCTATTCGTAGAGATGATTCTCCAGTATCTGTTCCCTGGAGAATCCTTCCAGTTGAAGATAGTGCTCGGCCACATCGATCAGGGCATCTACAGGGGTAAGCCCGACGATCTCGCTTCCGATAACAGGCACGCCATATCTTTTGGCTTCCATCTTTACCATCTCATAAGACCGGTATAGGGATGTCTGCCTGTAGTTAATCATGTTCATAGAAACCTGGGCTACGTTCTTTTCCTCCAGCATAACCCCCATGGCCATTACATTCTTCAAACCGCCACCGGCCTCCCTTATAACCTTTGCTATTTTCTTGGCGATGTTTACATCAGGGGTTCCCAGATTGACGTTGAAAGCAATAAGCGGCATTCTGGCTCCAATTGCGATAGCTCCAGCAGTAGGGTGGACTTTGGCAGGTCCAAAATCGGGTGTCCGCCCGGGTTCTTTGATTGCCTCCTTCAACCCCTCATATTGGCCATGCCGTATGGCGGGCAGGCTCCTTCGTTCTGAGATAGTGGCTGCCTCACCATAGAGATAGACCGGCAGATTTAACCCGGAGGCCACCTTCGCTCCCAGTGCCTTCGCTAACGCCACACATTCGGTCATTGTTATTCCCTTGATAGGGACGAAAGGGACCACATCGCAGGCCCCGATGCGGGGATGGCTGCCTTGGTGTTCCTCCATGTTGATGAGGGCTACTGCCTTTTCGATCAGTCGGTACGCTGCCTCCTTTACCCCCTCGGAGTCTCCAATAAAGGTTATCACGCTGCGGTTATGGTCCGCATCGGAAGAGCAGCCCAGTAAAGTGACCCCGGAAGTGGCCTTCACCACACTTACTATCTCTTCTACTACCTCAGGGCGCCGGCCCTCACTAACATTGGGAACGCACTCGATGATCTGCTTGGCCATAGGGCCATCCTCCTTCTCTAATGGGGTTAATGCAACTTGCCAACATCCTGTTCGATTGAGCTGATCAACATTTCATCTCTGATGAGCCCCACCATCTTATTAATGTCGGGATACAAAATTCTATCTGCATCTAACCTGGGTATTATTTCTCGTATTACCTCATAAGCTCTTCTCGAGCCTATTCCTGGCTTTAGCGGCCTGAGATAATCTAATCCTTGAGCTGCACAGAGAAGTTCGATAGCAATTACTGTTTCCGAATTTTCCAGGATATCCCTTGCTTTTCTAGCAGCGATGGTCCCCATACTCACATGGTCTTCCTGGTTTGCTGAGGTGGGAATAGAGTCTACACTGGCTGGATGAGCCAGAACTTTGTTTTCTGAGACCAGAGATGCCGCTGTATATTGCGCCAGCATGAGACCTGAATTCAGTCCACCCTGTTCGGTCAGGAAACCGGGCAGCCCGCTCAGATGTGGATCGAGCAGGCGTGCTATTCGCCTCTCGGAAATATTTGCCAGTTCGGCCAGGGCAATACCTAAAAAGTCCATCGCCAGAGCTATCGGCTGGCCATGGAAATTGCCGCCAGCGCGAACCTCATTGCTGTCGGAAAAAATCAACGGGTTGTCCGTTGCTGAATTCAGCTCGATCTCTATCACTTCTCGGGCATAGGTGATGGCATTGCGAGATGCTCCGTGCACTTGAGGTACACAACGCAGAGAATATGGGTCCTGTACCTTTGAACAGGTCTTGTGAGAGGCGATAATCTCGCTTTGCCTGGTTAGATTTCGTATGTTCTCTGCCGATATCAGTTGGCCGGGATGGGGCCTTACGCGATGAAGAGCCTCATCAAATATCGTGTCCGTTGCCTTCAATGCTTCCAGGCTCATAGCCGCAGCAAGGTCAGCAGTCTTGGTCAGTCTCCGGGCATCCCAAAGGGTCAGAGCACCGATAGCGGTCATTACCTGTGCCCCGTTAACAAATGAGATCCCCTCTTTCGCACGTAACGAACTGATCGGCTCTACCCCCGCCCTCTCCATTGCCTCCTTGCCGCTTAGCCGCTGTCCCCGAAAGATGGCCTCACCCTCACCTATCATTGCCAATGCTATATGTGCCAGAGGTGCCAGGTCTCCACTGGCACCTACTGAGCCCTTCTCTGGAACTACGGGATGGACTCGCTTATTCAGCATCTCTATGACTTTTTGCACTATGTCCAATCGTATACCTGAGTAGCCTTTAGCCCAGGTATTCGCCCGCAGCAGCATGACCGCCCGTACTGTATCCTCAGGCAATGGCCTTCCTACGCCCACAGCATGGCTCATAATAATATTCTTCTGCAAGAGTTCCATCTCTCTGGGAGAAATGGTGATATTACTCAACTCACCGACACCTGTAGTGACACCGTAGATTACCTGCTTCTCTTCCACTAATCTCTCAACCACCGCCTTTGCCTCCACCACTTTCTTTGCGGCCTCAGGCGCTAGACTAACTTGTGTGCCGCGGCGAGCCACAGCCACTACCTCATCGAGGGAAAGATTATCGCCGTCGAGAATTATGCTCATTTTCCCCTCGGCATCTCTATTCCTCTCTGTTTGACAACCTTCAAAGCCGCCTCGTAGCCGGCATCGGCATGTCTCACCACACCGAGGCCGGGGTCAACTGTGAGCACACGCTCCAACCGTCTTGCCGCCGCGTCGGTGCCATCGGCCACGATCACCATGCCTGCATGGATCGATTTGCCGATGCCGACACCGCCGCCGTGATGCACCGAGACCCAGGTGGCACCACAGACTGCATTGAGCAGGGCGTTCAAGATGGGCCAATCGGCGATCACATCGCTGCCATCTTTCATGCCTTCAGTCTCTCTGTTCGGGGAAGCCACCGAGCCCGCATCCAGATGGTCTCGTCCTATTACGATAGGTGCCTTCACCTCGCCCCTTCGCACGAGCTCGTTAAAGCAGCGGCCTGCCCTGGCACGGTCTCCATATCCCAGCCAGCAGATTCTGGCCGGCAGACCCTGAAATGTCACCTTATCCTGAGCCATCCTTATCCAGCGGCCGAGGGATTCGTCATCCGGAAAGAGCTCCAGGATAGCCTGGTCGGTGCGATAAATATCTGCTGGTTCGCCTGAAAGTGCTACCCACCGGAAGGGCCCTTTTCCTTCACAGAACATCGGGCGAATGTATTGAGGCACAAAGCCGGGGAATTGAAAGGCGTTTTTCAGACCACCCTTTTCCGCCTGCCCGCGGATGTTGTTCCCATAGTCAAAGACCACCGCGCCCAGCTTACGCAAGTCAACCATCGCCTGGACGTGCTTGACCATCGATTCAAATGACATCTCGATATATCTCTGAGGGTCGCTTTGACGGAGTTCCAGCGCCTCCTCAAGGGAGAGTCCGGCAGGCACGTAGCCATGCAGCTCATCGTGTGCTGCTGTCTGATCGGTGACCACATCCGGTCTTACCCCGCGACGAATAACTTCCGGATAGATATCAGCCGCATTGCCGAGAAGGCCGATCGATTTGGGCTCACCTTTCTTTATGCAGTCTTGAGCGATTTCCAAAGCCTCATCCAAATCCTCGACTGCCATATCAAGGTAATTCGTTTCAAGCCTTCTCTTGATCTTCTGTGGATTCACCTCAACTATTATCCCCACACCCTCGTTCATGGTGATGGCAAGTGGCTGTGCCCCTCCCATCTCACCTAAGCCAGCGGTGAGCACCAGCTTGCTCTTTAGAGACCCGCCGAAGTGCTGCCGACTTACCTCAGCCAGCGTCTCATAAGTCCCCTGCAGTATGCCCTGTGTGCCGATATAAATCCAACTCCCGGCCGTCATCTGGCCAAACATGATCAGCCCCAGCTCTTCCAGTTCACGAAATTTTGGCCAGGTGGCCCAATCAGGCACCATCAAGGAGTTAGCAATGAGCACTCGCGGAGCATCTTCATGAGTTCGGAAGATGGCCACCGGCCTACCCGATTGCACCACCAGCGTTTCGTCGGCTTCAAGCTGCTTCAAGGCACTGATGATGGCATGGTAATCCTCCCAGCTTCGTGCCGCCTTACCCGTCCCCCCGTAGACGATCAGGTTAGCCGGGTCACCAGCCACATCGGGGTCCAGGTTATTCATCAGCATCCTGAGAGGAGCCTCCTGGAGCCAACCTTTACAGCAGAGCTGTGCACCTCGGGGTGCATGAATCACGTCTGGAATGACTGCGGTTTTCTCGGCCATTTTCGCACCGCCTTAAAATGACTTCTCATGGTGAACTAGCTCAATTAACATCTTTCAACCTCTTGCCGCTGTTCATTTTCTAATCAATCGCCGTTTAATAACATATCAAGGTGTTCTCTCATTTTCTCCCGGGCAAGTTTGGCATCTTTGTCTTTGATGGCGGCATAAATTTGGTGGTGTTTCTCCAGCGACTCCTTGATATGCTGCTCATCTTTAGGCAGATAGTAATCTTCTTCGACCTCTTGCCATAACTGCTGTCTCATGAGATCGAGGAGCAGACAAATAACCCTTTCTATGACTGGATTTCGCGTGGCTCTGGCAATAGCCAGATGAAAATCTCGATGTGCCTCGAGATACCTCCGATAATCCTCAATATCTGCCAGCTCACCCATGCGCTTCAAAACCGACTCGATCCCTGCGATATCCACATCAGTAGCTCTATCTACGGCGAATTCTATGATGCTGTCTTCGAAAACCCTACGAGTTTCCAGGACATCAGAAGGGCTTTCGTTCTCTTTCAATACAGACAGAATGTGGGACTCACCATTTGCATTTTCGGGAGAGCCCTTGACATAAGTTCCATCACCGGCTCTACTCTCAACTATCCCTACTATCTTAAGGGCGCTGAAGGCCTCACGCACAGATGATCTGCTTACCCCTGTCTTCTCGGCGATTACCCGTTCCGGTGGCAACTTATCACCGACCTTGTACAGGCCGTCTTGAATTACCTTGATTATCTGCTCTACCGCATAAACAGATCTCTTCTTGTGTTCGATCCTCTCAAAGGGCATTGAACATTTCCTCTACATGGGATAATATCAGACAGCAGCTATATGTTGTCTGACCAATGTAGAATATAATAACATATCCTGATGAGATTGTCAAGCGACTTCTGATCTGCTAAAGGCCGTCGCTATTGCTGCCAGTAGCGCCCGGGACTGACCTGCTTGCCATAACCCAACCAATCGTCTACCTTAACAAATAAGGGGTCCATCCAGCGTGTATTCTTCACCCCCCACCTAACTGCGCTGTACAGCCAGCCGGACGGCTTATTAAACGGACAAACCCTTATGCAGTTGGAGCATGGCAAGCCATTATTTGCCACCCAAAATCTAAGGCACTTCTCGGCATTTACTGGCCAACGGAGCAGTCCCTCTCTATTAGCCCTGGTTTACCACCACCTCACTGTCATGGGAGTGGACTTAGCTTCAGAATTGGGCTGGACTTAGGTGTTTTGAAGCTGAGGCGTCAATGTAGTCCCCCATACAGTTAGAGGGGTGTTGACGTGGGCCCAGCATGTGCTATACTCATTATGGAATGTTCGTCAAAGAGATCATCAAGAGGAAACCCCGGTTATGATAAGACTTTTACCTATCATCGCCTCATGGAATCCGTCAGAACCCCCAGAGGCCCTCGCCACCGCAAGATCATCGATCTGGGCAAGCTCGATCTGGCCAAAGATGACTGGAAAACCCTGGCCAATCGCATCGAGGAGATCCTTTGCGGGCAACAAAGCTTCTTTACCCCTCCGGATGATATCGAAAGCCTGGCTCACCATTATGCCCAACTCATCCGGCAGAGGGAGATGCACAGCCTTCCCATCGAACAGGAGAAGGAACCCGATTGGGAAACCGTTGACTTGAAGTCTCTTTCACCGAGTGGATCCCGCACCATTGGAGGGGAATCGGTTGGTTATGATGCTTTCCAGCGGCTGGGGTTCCCCCGAATACTCTCTGATCTTGGCTTCAATCGAGATCAGAGAGATCGAGCAGCCCTCTTGATCATTGGCCGGCTCCTTCATCCCGGCAGTGAAAGGGAGACCGCTATTTGGGCCAGGGAAATCAGTGCTTTGGATGAGTTGATGGGGACTGATTTTGAGCATTTGTCCAACAATGCCCTGTATCGCACATCAGACCAATTGCTCAAACACCGCGATGAGATTGAGAGACATCTCTCTGAAAGTGAACGGAGTAGCTACAATCTCGGAGAGACGATTATTCTGTATGATCTGACCAATACCTATCTTGAGGGAAGCGCTCATGAGAGTTCTCTGGCGCATCGGGCTCGCTCCAAAGAGAAAAGGTATGATTGTCCATTGCTCACCCTGGCCCTGGTTGTCGATGAAGACGGATTCCCCAAGAAGAGCAAGGTACTGCCGGGGAATGTGAGTGAGCCTGGCACCTTGAAAGCATTTCTTGAAGCGTACGATGATGAATTGAAGCAGAAACTCCCCCTGTTTAAGGAACGCCCTACGGTGGTGATCGATGCCGGAGTGGGTACGCAAGCTAATCTCCGGCTGATTCGCTCGATGGGATTCCACTACATCACGATGAGCCGGAGCAAGCTCAGTGAGACCCCCACAGACGGGCTGGTGCTGCTCAAAAAGGAAAGGGACTGCACTATCAAGGCAAAAAGAATCGAGCATGATGGCGGGGTGATCCTGTACTGCGAGAGTTCCGACTGTGGTCCCTTTATATGATGCTCAACCAGTTGGAAGATTCCTTTCGCTGTTTGAAGAGTGGGTTGGGTCTCAGGCCGGTCTATCATCGGATAAACCGTCGCCAGGAGGCCCATCTGTTCATCACGGTGTTAGCCTATCACCTGTTGGCAAGCATACAAAGGAATCTCAAGAAGAAAGGAATCTCGTATCA
>JALPXQ010000054.1 GCA_023271515.1 Dehalococcoidia bacterium
TGCTTCGCTATAGCATAGACCTCAGATCGATGACACAGGGACGCGGCAGCTACACCATTCGCTTCAGCCATTATGAAGAGGTTCCGGCACACCTGGCGCAGAAGATCATCGCTGAGGCGGCAAAGGAAAAGGATAGAGCATAAAGGGGCTTCGCCCCTTTAGAACCCCGAGGATACGCGATAGACCGTAAAGGGGCTGCGCCCCTTTCATCTGGAGGAAGCGATGGAAATCATGGAACTGGAAGTTGAAAACAGGACTACACTCCGCAAGAAAGTCAAGGCATTGAGACGAAGCGGGATGACTCCCGCCAATATCTTCGGCCATGCAATCGAGTCTCAGCCTGTTCAAGTCAACACTGCAAAGGCGGAGAAGGTGCTATCAAGAGCCGGCAGCACCCACATGATAGCGTTGAAGTCACCATCTTCGCGGAAGATTCGCCGGGTGCTGGTAAAGGATGTGCAGCGGGACCCCATAAGTGGGAGGCTGTTTCATATTGACTTCTACGAAGTGCGGATGCAGGACAAGGTAAAGGTCGAAGTGCCGCTCCTCTTTCAGGGTGAATCTCCGGCCGCCCAACGTGCTGATCTGGTGTTGGTGGAGAACTTGCGTGCCGTGGAGGTGGAGTGCCTGCCCGGTGACATACCGGAGAACATTGCCATCGATCTGAGCAGACTGGCCCAGGCGGGGGATCACATACTGGTGAGGGACCTGAAAGTCGATGGCGTCACTATATTGACGCACGCCGAGGAAGTGATAGCCAGAGTTGCCCGCTCTAAGGCGGCAGAGGTTAGAGAGGTTGCAGTAGAGGTCGAAGAGGCTGTTGCCGAGGGAGCCTCAGGGAAGGGCTAAGGGGGTAGGGGGTGGCCGGAATAATGAAGTCACTCCGCTCACGTTTTCAAAAAGAGGCTAACAAAGCGGTGGAGAATTACACCGCCTCCGTCTCCTTTGATCACCGACTCTATCGGCAGGACATTGCCAGCTCGATTGCCCATGCCAGGATGCTGGGGAGGCAGGGGATAATCACCGCCGAAGAGGCGGAGCTAATCGTTGCGGGCCTTATCTCCATTAGAGAGGAGATCGAGTGCGGCGATCTGAAGCTTGATCAGGCTCTGGAAGACATCCACATGAATATCGAGTCTCGCCTCTTTGAAAAGATAGGCGATGTGGCGGGCAAGCTGCACACCGCTCGTTCCCGAAATGACCAGGTTGCCACGGACATGCGCCTGTTTGCCAAAGAGGCGCTCTCGGAGACTGTCAAGCTGCTAAGAGAGTTTCAGAGGGCACTCCTGGACCTGGCCGAGACGAACGCAGAAGTAATTATCCCCGGGTACACCCACCTTCAGCGAGCCCAGCCGGTTCTTCTTGCTCACCATCTGCTGGCCTACTTCGAGATGTTTCAGCGAGATGTCGAGCGCTTCGGTGACTGCCTGAAGCGCACTGATGTATTGCCTTTGGGCAGCGGGGCACTGGCGGGGGTGCCCTATCCCATTGACCGGGAGTGGATAGCCCGGGAGCTGGGATTCGGCCAGATCAGCTCAAATAGCCTGGATGCTGTCTCCGACCGCGACTTCATTATCGAATACCAGGCAGCCGCCAGCCTGACCATGATGCACCTCTCCCGCCTGGCAGAGGAGATCATCCTCTGGTCGTCGGCAGAGTTCGGGTTCGTCGAGATCGACGACGCCTACGCCACCAGCTCAAGCATCATGCCACAGAAGAAGAATCCCGATGTGGCCGAGCTGGCACGCGGCAAGACCGGGCGCGTCTACGGAAATCTGCTGGCAATCCTGACTACTATGAAGTCCCTGCCGCTGGCCTACAACAAAGACCTGCAGGAGGATAAAGAGGGATTCTTCGATACTGTGGATACCCTGCACTCAACCCTCGGAGTATTCGCTGGGCTGGTGAGAACTCTGTCCGTCAATGCCGGGCGCGCGCGCCGGGCCGCCGGCGAGAGCTACACACTGGCCACCGATCTGGCTGATTATCTGGTCAAAAAAGGAGCGCCCTTCCGAGAAGCGCACAGCATAGTGGGCAAGCTGGTTCGTCATGCCGTCAACCAGGAGAAAAGCCTGCAGGAGCTTCCCCTGGCTGATTATCAGAGCCTCTCCCCACTGTTTGGAGAGGATGTCTATTCTATCACCGTGGAGTCCTCCATCGATGCTCGCGATGCCCCGGGCGGGACTGCACCCCGGCAGGTAGCGCGGGCACTTAAAAGGGCAAGGGAGCGTTTGCAGGAATAGCCATGGAGAGGCATCCAGAATACCATCTTGATATCTCCTTTTCTTTCATATCCCCTGAGGCGGTGCTGGCAAGAATCGCACGGGATGAAGCCGGGGAAAGACGTTTCTATGATCTGAGATTAGACGTTTCCCATCTGTCTTTGCTTCGGAGTCTTGAGGAGTTGCTCTGTCTGGAGACCTTGAAGGGCGTGGAGAAATTCTGGTATCAAATCGAGGTGGTAAAGAGGGTGATCCGGGATTTCAGGGGAAGAGCAATCTTCGCAGATGAGGTGGGATTGGGGAAAACGATAGAAGCGGGCATGGCCATCAAGGAATACCTAATGCGGGGGATGATCAGGAGGGTGCTGATCCTGGCACCCCCTTCTCTGGTTTCTCAGTGGCAGGAGGAGATGCTAAGTAAGTTCGACCTCAATTTTGTCTCTACCGACCAGGTGGATCCCGGGAAAGACGAATCCTTCTGGGAAAGGGAAAGACTTATCATCGCCTCCATCAGTTTGGCCAAGTCACGGCGTCACTTTGCTAGAGTCATTAGAAATGAATATGATCTTGTAGTAGTAGATGAAGTCCATCACCTCAAGAGTCGAAGCACCTTGAGCTGGAAGCTGGTCAATGCCCTGAAGAGCAGATTCCTCTTCCTCCTCTCAGCTACCCCGGTGCAGAATAACCTGGTGGAGCTTTTCAATCTTATTACCCTCCTGAAGCCTGGCCTGCTCCGAACCGAGTCCAAGTTTAAGCGAGAATATGTCAAGCGGGGCGATGCCAGAACACCAGCCAATCGGGACAAATTAAAGGAACTCATGCGTGAAGTGATGATTCGTAATACCCGCTCCCTGGTAGATGTGAAGCTGCCCAAACGTTTTGCCAGCACCATTATTGTCCCCCCTTCGGAGATTGAGCAAGAAATCTATCAGAAGTTGAGCAGGCTCGTTCGGGAGAGATACAAAGAGGGCGCCGGGCTAAGCAAGGTGGTTTCAAATAATCTGCTGCGGGAAGCGGGGAGCAGCCCCTATGCACTTGAGAGCTCGCTGGCGAAACTCGATGGCTCCTTGCCTTCAGCTTCCGTCAAGGAGATACTGGGGCTGATTCATAGTCTTAATGGTACGGAAAAGGGAGTCCGCTTGCTGGAGCTCATAAACAAAGGGAAGGGCAAGAAGCTCATCTTTGTCCACTACTTAAAGAGCCTGGAGTATCTGGCTGATCTCCTGGGGCAGGCAGGGCTTGATTTCGTTGAATTCAGGGGAGGCATGACCGCTACCCAGAAGGACAGGGCGATAGATTCCTTCCGGAACCAAGTGGACATCCTCCTCTCTATGGAATCCGGTGGGGAGGGGAGGAATATCCAGTTCTGTAATACGATGATAAATTATGATCTTCCCTGGAATCCCATGAGGATAGAGCAGAGAATTGGCCGAATTCACCGCATAGGTCAAACGCGGGATGTTTTCATCTTCAATTTCTGTCTTCGTGGAAGCATAGAGGAATATATTCTGCAAGTCCTGGACAAGAAGATAAACATGTTTGAGCTGGTAATTGGAGAGATGGACACCATCCTGGGCAACCTGCCGTGGGAAGCTGACTTTGAGGACATCGTGATGGATATATGGCTGAAGTCCCAGAGCGAGGAGGATCTCAGGGAGGGATTTAACTGGCTGGGGGAGGAGATGTTACGAGCTAAAGAAGGGTATGAGGAGACAAAGCAATGGGATGAGGTTCTCTTCAGCGATGACCTTGGTGTATAAGATATGGAACGCAAACCTTTAAAGTCACTGGTAAAGGAAGTTCTGGATATAGGCGGTTGCCTGGTGGAGGAAAACGGAGACCTGCTTGAGGTGGTCATGACTCCAGAGATCGCCGGGAAGCTTGGCCTTAAGGAGCATGAGATCCTTTACTTTACCCCACAAGAGAGCCGAAATGGGCAGTTTATCTCATATAGCTCTGATATATTGGATAGTATCTCCGAGCTTATGGAAGATAAGGGGCATTTTTGCAAGGTGCACCTGCCCCGATTATATCTCAAGAAGGAAAGGTTGGATCAAATTATATCTCAGAAACTCTCCCTGGCTAACTCTGTTCTCAGATCAAGCTGGGCAGTGGAAAGGACGGTCTCTTATCTTCTTCTCAATTTCAAATATTCTGCGATATCCGAGGAGAAAAAGGAAGGTATTATCACGGTGGTGGTCAATGAGCTGACTCTGGCCTCTCCCGGAGAGATGATGAGTACCCTGCTGAAGGGATACTATGAAGGGAGTCATAAGGAATGGAGGGTGGAGGTGAGGAGGCCACTCGAGGAGGTATTCAGCGCTGCCTGCAAGGTCGCTGAACACGAGATAAGACGTGAGCTTACCGATTTCGTAAGGAGGCTGGATCGCCGCCTTAATAAGGATGTGGCAAGGATCGAGGGATACTACGGAACTCTTAAGGAAGAAGTGGAAGCGAGAATCCAGAAAAGGGGTCTGGTTGGCGACGATCAGGAAAGGGAGCTCTCCAGGATAAGAGCTATAGATATGGAACTCAAGAGGAAGATCAAAGAGCAGCGGGATCGGTATTCCTTGAGAGTAAATGTAGAGCTTCTTAATGCCATTCGGGTGACAATGCTTGCCTCCCTTGTCATTCTCAGGATAAGGCGGAAGAATAGAGAAAAACGGTTAGAGCTTGTTTGGAACCCTTTGCTAAAGGACCTGGAACTGCCTGCGTGTGAGGGATGTTTCAGGCCTACAGGCATCATCTACCTCTGTGATGAAGAGCTCCACCACATTTGTCCGCGGTGTCACGAATGCCCTTCTTGCCATAAGGCAGTGTGTCGTGTATGCTATCCGCAGGCCTGCCCTAAGTGCGGGGGCAAGTTCCAGGGGAGATGAAAGATGAGCGATAAAGTAAAGCTGGCGCCTTCTATACTTTCGGTTGACTTCGCCCGTTTGGGCGAGCAGGTTAGCGAGGCTGCCGCGGCTGGCGCCGACTATATCCACATCGACGTCATGGACGGGCAGTTTGTGCCTCGAATAACTATCGGCGACGGGGTGGTCAGGGCGATCCGTCCCCACACCACCCTTCCCCTCGATGTTCACCTGATGGTCGATTCCCCAGAGAGACAGATCGAGAGCTTCGCTCAGGCCGGGGCCGACATTATCAGCGTTCATGTGGAGGCCTGTACGCATCTGCATCGCCTTGTGACGCAGATAAAAGGTCTGAATGTGAGGGCCGGAGTTGCGCTGAATCCGTCTACCTCACTGGGTGCCATAAGAGAGATATTGCCCTTCGTTGATCTGGTCCTTGTCATGACGGTCAACCCTGGATTCGGGGGGCAGACCTTCATTCCCCAGATGCTGGACAAGATCGCCTGCCTGAGAGAGTTGCTGGATGAAAGAGAATTGAAGGCTGAACTGGAAGTAGATGGGGGAATTAATGCGGAGTTAGCCCCTGAGGTTGTTCAGGCTGGGGCACGGGTGCTGGTTGCCGGAGCGGCGGTATTCAACGATAAAGAGAGCGTTTGTCAAGCAATCGAAAGGATTAGGGAAGGCTTGCCCCGGAACCCTGTCCGGGGCTTGCCTTAATTCGACCTCAACTCACCATCCAGGGTATTTATCAAAATCGAAGCCAGCCCAGCCAATTTCCTGGCATCATCGCTCATAATTCGAGCCAGAGAATCATACCGCGCTCGATTCCTCAACTCTAACCCCAATCTTATTTCCCGGCTGATTTCCCCCGGAAGCGGCCTCTCTTTCACATAGATCTCGCTGAATTTCTGAACAATCCCGCCATGGGTCTTGGGTATCTCCCCTGGTCTCAGGAGTAGAAGGCCTTTGATAGCCAGCTCGCAGGCATTGTAAGCTCCATCAACCCCCAATCGCGTGTCATCCCTGCTTATGGAATTCCGAGCCTGGCTCAAGTAGTCTCCCGCCAAAACCAGATAATTTTGGGCTTCTTTTCTTGATATCTCTTCCTCCTTCATGCTATAAACCTCTTTTCCGCGCTGGACGGCGCTGGAGACAAAATCAGACGTTGGATACCGAAACTCATTTGCCGGGTAAACCATCGGCTCAACGCTCTCGCCATATTCGAGCACCGCTTCGAATGAGGCATCAGCGCAGGTCATCCTTACCTTCTCCGTTTCGCCTAAGGTGAAGACAAAGACATTGATATCGCTACTGGCGGTTGCGTTACCGGAGGCCATGCTCCCGAAGAGAAGGATCTTAGCGATATAATCCTTAACCTCGCTATCGAGCACGCGCTTGAGGAAATAGTCTAAAGCCTCTCTCTTCTCAGTGATTACAGCCATGTTGCTGCCTTTAGACAGTAACTACTCAGGCCTGCCCCCCGCCGCAGGCCCGGGGGTTCAAGGTTCCGGGGTTCAAGATTCACGGTTAGACCGATCAAGATAACAAAAAAAGCTTTTACCGCTCTATAGGTTTGTCTTCTTCTAATTCCATTTCTATAATGGTATTTGCAAGATCCGTATACAGTTCCCACAGATTAACCAGCCCGTCTATTGTCAGCCGGTGGTAGACAGTATTGATTGCATCGATTCGATCGGATTGATTCGTATATGCTCTTGCCAAAATCAACACGCCAGACATTAGTGCCACCATAACAATTATCAGTGCTACCCGGAACGTCTTTTTCATAACACTATTCCTCACAGGGACCCTGAAGGTGGCAAAATTTGACATCCAAGGATTGTAAGCGACAGTATTACATGTGTGGACAATGAGAAGCAATTAACCGCATTGTGGCACAGGATGTGAGAGAATCGTGGACAGAAGTACCTCACAACCCGAGTTTGGCCCCGGAGTTCGGCAAGGAAGATGGTTTTGTGCGCCGAAAAGCTAAGGATAGCGTCAGATGATTGCGCTTGACACATATCGACAATTGCCCAAGAGGAGACAGTAAAAAACTGTCAAATTTACCGGGGGTTCAGGATCCCTGAGGCTAAGAATCATCAATCCGACCCTCATCTCAACCAAAGGTCATGCCCGACGCCGCACATAGGAGTGTAATAGACCTGGATCCGTGAATACAGATACCCCTCGATTCACCCTCTGGGTGAAGTAAGTGGCTGTGACTTCACGGATTCAGGAATGATATCTAGCTGACGAGCTTGCCCTGTCTCTTATTGCGATTTAGCGATCTTCCCCTTCAGGAGACACACGGCGAGGGCGCATATTTATTCCCGATATACCATCCTCAGGTCTACCCCGCCACTCTACCTCCAGTTCCTCGGGCGAATGACGAAGAAGGCGTGTTATCACCTCAGACCAGTGAGCTGCCGCTAGTGGGTCTATTCGAGCAACCTGGTCAAGCACCTCTACCAAAGTAACCTCCATTCCCCAGAGCCGAGCAAGCACTGCGTTTACTACGGCCATCCGGCCACCAGCCACCTGGGATCTAAAACGACGCACACTCTCCAATTCCTCAGGTGAATAGTCAACAAAGTTTAGTGCCCATTCGTTAAGAAAAGCCGCCGCTACCGGGAAATTTTCCACAAACTGTTCCCAATACTCTGCGAAAGTAACCGAGGTTCGGCCGTCACCACCTATGTTTGGCCAGATTACTAGATCCTTGAACTTCAATTTGAATTCCTCAGGTGAATAAGCAACAAGGGGTGCCCACTCCTCTATCCGCTCCTCAAGATAGGTTGCTGCCACCGGGTGTGTTCGCCCAAGCTCGCGCAGGAACTCGGTAAAGGTAACCTCGGGGTCCCAGAAGAGAGCAAGCAACTCCTCGTTCGTCATCGGGGGAGCCTCACCAGTTAAGGTAACCGGAAAGGGGATAACTCCGCTCAACCCTAGGAGCACGATGACCACAATCCCCAACACAACACTTATCACTACCCTTTGATTTCTCACAGCTCCGTCTCCTTATGGGTATTCCGGCAATTGCATTACTGGTGTGAGAGTCTCCCAAAGGCCTGTTTTCGCGCCATATGTTACAGAATGATAACCCAGCGTATAGTACTCCCCCCCAGGCCCGGTATGCCGCCTAGCTGCTCCCACCCACCAGGTGTCGAAACGGCTAGCACTACTAGAACTGACCATTTGCCAGCCCCAAAACCAGTGATCGTAGATGAGGTAAGTGAGAACGTCCATCGCCGTCAGATGCTGGAAGTTCAACTCTCTAGTACGGGACTGGTGAAGGATTTCCCAAGTTCCTGCTCCCTGGTAGCTTGGCAACATCATACTCTCCACTCGAAGAAGAAAACCCTGCCACGGCTCGGTCCTACCATGCCAGGTGCCGGTGACTCCAATTCCGCCATCCAGTACAGGCGGTGGTTCTGCCAGACTGATTCTCGATCTCCAAAACTCATCGGGGGAATGTTATCTCTTACCATGATGGCAGTTAACCATTCTTTTAGTCTAACTGCTACGTTTGGGAGTTCCCGCTCTAACAACTCCAAATATTCTCCGATAGTAACAGTAGCACCGGTTCTCCTGAGCATCTCAAGGGTAACATCGCTGGGAGGACTAGCAATCTCCGCAGCTTCTTCTCCCGCCA
>JALPXQ010000055.1 GCA_023271515.1 Dehalococcoidia bacterium
AGCTCTCATCCTCCTTGTTGCCCGAGTTACTCGGTGACTTCTATCGAAAGTCTGTCCGCCTTGACCGCCGGTGAGGACTTCTTACCCGCAGGATGTTCTCCCACTCAGGGATGCCTCATGAGCAGCACGTGAGGTTGTGCATCCACCCTGGTGGGAAGTTCTAATCACCAGGCGAGGCTGTTGGAACACCGGCGTCCAGGGCCATCCCCACCCCCGTTGGAAGGTTTCCTTCTAACGGGGGAGCCTGGCAAAATCTGTGAAACCTGTTCCGGACAGGCCTGCCCCCCTGGTCGAGCCAGGGGCAAGCTCTTGGCGGGCCCACCGGTTCAGGAATATGAAAGGAGTGTCTATGGCTGAAACACTTTATCTGGGTATCGATGTATCCATGGCGGAAAACACCTGCTGCTTCCTTCTTCAGGATGGCACTGAAGCCAGACGACGCTTCACCGTGCCCAATAATCTCCCCGGTGCTGAGCAGTTGGTGGGAAATACCCTCGAAGTGATGGAGCAATTCCGTCTGGATCGTCTCCTGGTAGGATTGGAAGCTACCAATCTTTACTGGTGGCATCTGGCCTGCTTGCTTCACTCCTCTCCCCAGCTTTCCGGCTTCCAGCCACAGGTCTATGCCTTCAACCCCCGCTTGATCAAGGGTTTTAAGAAGGCCCTCTCGGACAAGCCCAAGAGCGATGTCAGAGATGCTTATGTCATTGCCGAACGCCTTCGTTTCGGCCGACTCCCCTCCCCTTTTCTGCCCAATGAGCTGTATCAGCCCCTGCAGCGCCTGACACGCTTCCGCTGCCACTTGATGGACCAGATCACCAGGGAGAAGAACTACTTCCTCTCCTTCCTCTTCCTCAAGTTCAGCGAGTATCAGAACCTTGACCCTTTCTCCAACACCTTTGGTGCTGCCTCCCAGGCAGTGCTCACCGACTATCTGACCGTAGACGAGATAGTAGCCACTCCTGTGGAGGAATTGGTCGGGCTTTTAGTCAGGGAGGGGAGGAATCATTTTTCCAGTCCTGAGGCGATAGCAGCAGCAGTTAAGATGGCTGCCCGGGATTCCTATCGCCCACATCCGGTCTTGAATGAGCCCTTAAACTTTATCCTGAGCACCACCATGGAGAATATCCGCACCCTTACCGGCCAGATTAAGACATTGGATAAAGCCATCGAGAGGGAGGTGCGGAAATTCCCCAATCCCCTGATCTCAGTGCCCGGCCTGGGGCCGGTATTCGTCGCCGGGATAATGGCCGAAATCCAGGATATCCACCGTTTCCCCGATCATGTGCCCCTGGCAAAATTCGCTGGACTCTTCTGGCGCACCAGCGAGTCAGGCTCATTCCAGGCCCAGGAGACATCACTTGGCAAATCAGGCAACGCTTATTTGCGCTACTACCTCATCGAAGCAGCCAACTCGGTACGGATGCACAATGCCGAGTATGGACGCTATTACCAAACCAAGTACGACGAGAGTTCCAAGCACAAACACAAGCGGGCGTTGGTGCTGACTGCCCGCAAGTTAGTGCGACTGGTTGATGCAATGCTGCGGCACAACCAGCTCTACGTCCCCCAGCCGAGGGATTCCGCCCAGGAGGTGAATTATCGGCCTATGGTTAAGGCCCGGCCAGCCAAACAGCACCGTTACCGTCAGGTTCAATCCGGCTCTCTTGCACCCTGTGCTTAAGAGCTGAGAGATACTTTCTCTACTTCCCCTTTTTCTCGTGTGAAAAACACGAGGGGGGAGGTATTGCCTGAAGACACCCCTATTCTGTTTTTAATGTGCGATTATTGCCTCTTGACATTACACCGCAGGACTTCATCGATGTTTCTGCCTAGAAGTAAACTCCTTTACCCGTCCCCCGGCATTCCTTTGCAGGCAAAACTTTTTCCACCGGCCAGGTTCCCGCCTCCCGGGAGGGCAGAATCACCGTCGCCCGGCCGGGCATGGTATCCTCATTTCTCTGATTTATACCATGAGTCTCGATGTCCACGCAATGTTCCCCTTCTTCATCCATATATTTCCGGGTGACTTTGCCCCGGAACCATACCGCATCCGTGTGGTAGACAAACTGGCGATACTGGGCCTGGCATGACTTAATCCTGGCATCGTCCCCCATCCAGTTGGTAAGCAAATTTATCAGCCAACCATGTCGCTGAACCCCTACATCATAGGCATACAGAGCGCCGGCGCCTTTAGCCGCGGCGTGCGAATAGTGCACGCCATAAATCGGTTCCCATGCCTTGGTCACCGGATCACGGAAGCCCCAGGCCGGATGCTTCCGGTAAAGACGGAGCTGAACGCCGTGGGCGGCTATCTGCACCGGGACGGCACCGACGCAGTAAGCGATTATATCGGTCATGCCGAACGGGCCTTTCACCACCGGCTGTAGCTCATCGCCAACCTTCACATCCTCCCAGTAGCGAGGATTGGAACCACGTATCTCCTCAGCCAGGCAATCTTCGTCTACCCTGGCAAGTTCCTCTTCGGTCCATGGATGAGGCAGCTTGATATAAGCTTGATATAGTCGTACTTGCCCTTCCCCTCAGCGGACTTCCCCCTCGCCGTTTGCCTTTCGTATCTTACCAGCATGGTATAACCCTTGCATACCAGCTCATCGCGCTGATTCCAGAATTCAACCTTCTGGTATTCGAAGGCCGTCCTGCCGGCGAACTTGCTTGGTTTCACGTCGAACCCCACGAAATAGCACCTGGGGGTGAACTTGTCATTGACATATATAGGTCTATAGAAGCTAAAATCGGTTGCTGAGTGATCGGCATGGATTCCAGGCAGGCCCTGTAGTACCCAGACCGGGAAAACGCTCATCACCCAGGCGGGAGAGGCCACCATTGCCCCGTACCTGGTCTGCTTGCCATACTCCTCCTCTCGATAAAGGTTTCTTAACCTGATTGAGGTTAGCGACGACGTCCCTCACCCACCTGATGGCGTCATCGTCGTTAAGGGCGTAGTAGTCGGCGACGCCCGATATCCGGCAGTGGGTATCGGCGCCGCCCAGCGTCTCGGAGTCCACTTCTTCCCCCGTAGCCGCCTTGACCAGCGGAGGGCCGCCGATGTAGATCGTCCCCTGCTTCCTCACCATCGCCGCATCGTCCGACATCGCCGGCATGTAGGCACCACCGGCAATACACATGCCCATGACGGCGCAGATCTGAGGAACCCCCTTAGCCGACAACTGAGCCTGGTTGAAGAAGAATCTCCCGAAATGCCTGGAGTCAGGGAAGACCTCATCCTGCATCGGGAGAAAGGCTCCTCCGGAATCAACCAGATAGATCGTCGGCAGGTGATTCTGCATGGCGATTTCCTGAGCCCGCACATGCTTCTTGACCGTCATCGGATGATATGAGCCTCCCTTTACGGTGGCATCGTTGGCAATGATCATGACCTCTTTGCCACAAACTATGCCTATCCCGGTGATGATTCCGGCGGCAGGGACTTCATTGTCATACATAGCCCAGGCTGCCAGGGGACTCAGTTCAAGGAAGAAAGTATCCGGGTCACATAACCGTCTTATTCTCTCCCTGACGAAGAGTTTGCCCCTGGCCTCATGTTTCTCCCTCATATGTTTAGGGCCGCCCTGCTTAACCTCCTCAAGCCTGGACCTCAGCTCCTCCGTGAGGGAGAGGTAGTGATCCCTGTTAGCTTTGAATTGATCGCTGTCTGTCTTGACCCGCGGTACCCGTTGACTCGTCCCCTCGGAATGTTTAGAATTAGAGAGATGCTTAAAGAGAAAATCGCCGAGTTGCTCCAGCAAAGCGTTATCAGAGCACAGGAGGAAGAATTGATCCCCTCGGTAGCTCTGCCCGATATTCTGGTCGAGCATCCCCAGAAGCCGGAGCATGGTGATTTCGCGACAACCATCGCTCTAAAGCTGGGCCGGGCAGCCAAAGCGAGGCCCCTGAGCATAGCTGAGGCCCTGGTGAAATTACTGCCCCCCATGGAGGAAATAGAGAGAGTCTGGGTGGTCCCACCGGGCTTCATCAATTTCAAGGTTAGGGAGGACTGGCTCCGCCAGCAGGTTGATGAAATCCTGAGCCAGGGCGATCGCTACGGCGATTCGGGCTCAGGGCAGGGCTGCCGGGTGCAGGTGGAGTTTGTGAGCGTTAACCCTACCGGGCCACTGCATGTGGGACATGGTCGGGGGGCGGTTCTGGGTAGCACCCTGGCCAATGTCCTCAGCGCCGCTGGATATAGCGTGGAGAGGGAATATTACATCAATGATGCCGGGAATCAGATGGACAACTTCTACACCTCTCTCTATGCGCGCTATCGAGAGGTCTTCGGCCTTCCCGCTCAGATACCAGCCGAGGGGTATCGCGGAGAATATGTAATTCAGATAGCCCGCCGGATCGCTACGGAGAGAGGGGATGTCTTCTTAGAGAGCAAAGAGGGGATGAGAGAGATAGGCCGGATTGGGTCTGAGATGATAATTGACTCTATCAAGGATGATCTCCAGTTACTGGGTGTCCACTTCGACGTCTGGTTCAGTGAGCAAACCCTCTACGATTCCGGTAAATTTGAGCGGGTCCTGGCGATGCTCAAACATGATAACCATGTTGAAGAAAGGGATGGGGCGCTCTGGTTTGTCTCTACCGGAGTTGGCGAGGATAAGGACAATGTCCTGATTCGCTCCAGCGGAACACCCACTTACTTTGCCTCGGATATCGCCTATCATTACAACAAGTTTTTGGAACGCGGCTTTGATAAGGTCATTGACATCTGGGGCGCCGATCATCAAGGGCACGTCTCCCGGATGAAGGCCGCCATCAATGCCTTAGGTGTTTTGCCGGAGAGGCTAGAGATAATAATCTCGCAGATGGTTAATCTTCGCCGCGGCGAGGAGCAAATACGGGTCTCCAAGCGCACCGGGGATATCATCACCCTACGGGAGGTGCTGGATGAGGTTGGCCCTGATGTCTGTCGCTTCTTCTTTCTGGCGCGGTCGGCAAACAGCCAGATGGACTTCGATCTGGAACTGGCGAAGAAAGAATCGATGGACAACCCGGTCTATTATGTCCAATATGGTCATGCTCGCATCGCCGGCATCCTGCGTCTGGCCGGGGAAAGGGGAATTGACTACGTAAGAGGCGATGTATCGCTCCTTAACAAGGATGCCGAACTGGGCCTCATCAGGAAATTACTCCTGTTCCCGGAGATCCTGGATCTGGTGGCCAGGAACCTCGAGCCTCATCATCTCCCCCACTATGCCCAGGACCTGGCCACCGCCTTCCATAATTTCTACGAGAAATGCCGGGTGATCACTGAGGATGAGCCGCTTACCCTGGCCCGGCTGAAGCTGGTGGAGGCAACAAGGATCGTCCTGGCCCGGACACTCCGCCTCATGGGGATGAAAGCACCGGAGCGGATGTGAGCTCCTGGCAATTTGCAATTCTTAAGTGCACTTGATATAGTAATTACGCATTGCATGAACACCACTGAGGGCGAAGACCCCGATCACATTAACCGACCGACTGTTGCTCTTCAGACCGTTGGTTGCAAGCTCAACCAGGCGGAAAGCGAATCTCTGGCATGCAAATTCCTCAATGCCGGGTTTGGTGTAGTAGCCCCCGATCAAGACCCCGATGTCTACATTCTCAATACCTGCACCGTGACTCATATCGCCGACCGTAAGTGCCGGCACCATCTGCGCTCCTTCCGTCGACTCAATCCCCGTGCCCTGGTTCTGGCTACCGGTTGCTATGTGGACCGGGACGCGGCTGGAGTCCGGGTCGAAGGGGTTGATCTTGCTGTCGGCAACACAGACAAGGATCGTCTGGTGGAGATAGTTGCCGGCCGACTTGGCAGCCGGAACATTTCCGATAAGTTTAGAGGGCCATTGAGAACTCCAAACTTCCTTACACGGTCGCTGGTCAAGATCCAGGAGGGATGTAATCAGTGCTGCTCTTATTGTATCGTGCCGCACGTCCGGGGAGGGGAACGCAGCGTGCCGGCGGATGAAGTGGTCACCGAGGTCAGGGATAAAGCCGGTAGGGGATACCAGGAAATCGTCCTCACCGGAACCAGAATCGGGGCATATGATGGCGCGGGGGGGCTTGAGGGGTTGGTGCGGCGGATCCTGGATGATACTACTATCCCCCGTCTCCGGCTTTCTTCACTTCAACCCGGGGAGCTATCCACGTCGTTTATCGATCTCTGGAGGGACAACGGACGGATATGCCGCCACCTGCATCTTGCCCTTCAAAGCGGCAGCGATTCGGTGCTCAAACGTATGGGGCGGAGATATTCCACCAGCGAGTACGAGGAGGCGGTGAATTTGGTTCGGGAGGCGATGCCCGATATTGCCATCACCACCGATGTCATTGTGGGCTTCCCCGGCGAGAGCGAGGAGGAATTCGAGGAGAGCTTCCGCTTCTGTGAGAGAATCGGCTTTGCCGGTTTGCACATCTTCCCCTATTCGGCACGCCCGGGTAGTCCGGCAGCCCGGATGCCCGGTAAAGTTCCTGAGAAGATCAAGAGGTCTCGGAGTCGGATCATGCTTGAGCTGGCAAGCCGCAGTGCCCGGAACTTTCGCCGGCGGTTTTCAGGCCGGACCATGCCGGTGCTGTGGGAGAAGCAAAAGGGGGAAAACCTCTGGGTGGGGCACACCGGTAACTACATCAAGGTAGTTACCAGAAGCGATGAGCCACTCCGGGGTTGTTTGCTGGAAACCAGATTGGGTGGTGAATATGAAGATGCCCTGTGGGGTGATATGTGAAAGGAGGGTGAGGAAGGATGATTGAAGATATCAATGTGGCTTACCTGGTCATCTTCGTGATTTGCCTGCTTGTCTCCGCCTTTTTCTCGAGCTCGGAGACCGCCTTCATCTCGCTGCAGCGAGCACGCATCAGGCACCTGGTGAACAGCGGTGTCGCTGGAGCGGAGGAGGTAGAGAAACTTACCGAACAGCCGGAAAAGTTGTTGACCACCGTGCTCGTGGGTAATAACTTTGTGAACACCGCTGCCGCTGTCCTGGGAACCGTGATCGTAATGGCCATCCTTGGCGATCGTCTGGGGATCATTGTCTCCACCATCGCGGTAACCTTTCTGCTCTTGATCTTCAGTGAGATTGCCCCCAAGACCGTCGCTACGCGAATAGGGGAACGAATGGCCCTATTCTACATCCGCCCCTTGAGGGCTATATCATGGATACTGTGGCCCATTACCTTTCTTCTCTCTGGAATAGGCACCGGGATAGCCAGGCTTCTGGGCGGCACCTCGATGCCTCGAAATGTGATAAGCGAGGAGGAAATCCGTGCCATGATATCGATGGGGCGTGAAGATGGAGTCGTGGAAGAGGACGAAGCGGAGATCATGGAACGGGTATTCCGCTTTGGGGACCGTCAGGTGAAGGAGATCATGACCCCGCGCACCGACATTGTGCGGGTGGAGAAGGATACCAGTCTGGGTGATTTTCTGGCAATCTACGCTGATGCCCCCCATTCGAGATTTCCGGTTTGTGATGAAACAGTGGACGATGTGATTGGTATTCTCTGGATAAAGGACGTGCTGCTGGCCCAGGCCAGGGGCAAGGTGGATAAGAAGGACGTGGTGACAGGGTTGGCCCGTTCGGCCTTTTTCGCACCCGAGACTAAAATGGCGGGAGAGCTTCTCGGCGAGATGCAAGCACAGAGAGCCCAGGTTGCTATCGTAGTTGACGAGTATGGAGGGACGGCCGGATTGGTGACCATAGATCAGCTCCTGGAGGAAATTGTGGGGCAACTGGGGGATGAACTGGCTATTCATAAGCATATCGAGACCATCGATCACGGCACTTTTCAGGTCAGTGGCGGAATGAGAATTGATCAGGCAAACGAGGAGCTAGAGCTAGGGTTACCCGAAGGTGACTATGAAACTGTGGCCGGCTTTATTCTCAATGTCCTGGGGCATATCCCCAGGGAGGGGGAGCAGTTGAAATACGGGGAAGTGACGCTCACGGTTACCGAGATGAAGGGAGTCAAGATTGAAAAGGTTCTTATCATCAAAGGGTGAGCCGCAGCAGAGACTCTGCCTCACCTTCAGCCGGGGCGAGGAGGTGAAATATATCACCCATCTGGATATTATGCGGCTCTGGCACAGGGCGCTCCGTCGCGCCGGTATGCCCCTTTCGTACTCGCAGGGGTTCAACCCCCGTCCGAGAATCGCCATCGCCGCTCCGCTCGCCCTGGGGATCACCAGCGAAGCGGAGCTGATGGACGTCTTCCTGGAGAGGAAGGTCGCCCTGCATTTCTTTACCAGAGTGGTGAACGAGCAGTTGCCCCCGGGGATCAAGATTTTGGAGGCGAGGGAATACTGGCCCAAACTCCCTTCGCTCCAATCCCGGTTGCGTTTTGCGGAGTACCGGGTTGAGGTGGAGTCGAGGAGGCCGCCAGCGGAAATCAGGCAAGCGCTTCGCTCCTTGATGGCAAAGAGAAGCCTGCCCTGGCAGCATGCCCGGGATAAGGAGATCCGCCAGTATGATCTCCGGGCCCTGATCGATGCCCTCTGGCTGGTCGATCAAGCTGATGCCCGGTATAGGCTTGGTATGAGGCTGCGCACTGATTCCGGCGGGTCGGGCAGGCCGGAGCAGGTAATCATAGCCCTGGGATTTGCGGAGCATCCCAGATCGATCCACCGCACCAAACTGATTTTGTCCTCAAGATAATGCAGGGTTCAAAAATCCAAAA
>JALPXQ010000056.1 GCA_023271515.1 Dehalococcoidia bacterium
GCTCATAAGTGGTCTTAGCGGCGGTTTCATCGGTTTTTTGCTTTGGCTCGGCACCACGATTTTTTACCTACGCCCTGTGCTCTTGGGTGTTTTCTTCTGCTTTGAGGAGGTGCCTTTGCCCTTGTCTCGGGTAAGAAGGGTCACTCCCTTGAATTATGGATGAGGATATTTCGCCAAAAACGCTGGGTAAAGCATCTCAAAAGAACCTTACCAGGGATTTCCCCAGCGGAACCCACGGGTACCGGTTGCGGGTCAATGATGAAGACGCTATCCGGATCGTTTGTGACATCTATTCCACCTCGATCATAGTGACGGACTCTCCTTGAATCCTCAAATGTCTGGTGGCACGCTCTGTAATCTAATTGCCGAGCGTGTCACCAGCTTTGAGCTGACATACATTCGTTGGCGCAAGGAGGGGACATCATGAGAAAGGCCAAGAGATTAGCGGCTATTGTGGGGGTTATCGGTGGGCTTTTGTGGTTTCTCAGCGCACTTCATTTTCCCCCCCCCCAGTACTACCCCTTGGGACTCGGACCCCTACCACCTCAAATCTTGCCTCTGGGGATTCTCCTTTCCCTTATGGGAATTGTGGGAGGAATATTAGCCCTAGGCAGGCCAGCGGTAGGCGGGACATTGATGCTGGCAAGTGCCGTAGGCGGCTTTTTCGGTCCTTTTGCCCTGGCCTGGTTCTTCTGGGAGGATGTCTGGCGAGGGATAGCGCTTTCAACAGTAATGGAGCCCTTTCCTGGTTTCCCGGTTCTGATTGTCGGGGTAAGCGGTGCCCTTCTCCTGGTTACCTGGAACAAACCCTCCAGAGCCAGAGTAGCGACTCTGGTTTTGGGGGTCGTCGCTGGATTTATCAGTGCTGAAGTTGCTCGAAGCGCAACGGCCCACATTGGGGAAGAATTCATGGCTTTGGGGTTTCTTTTTTCCTTCATGGGAATCGCGGGAGGGCTATTAGCCCCGGCCAAACCGAGGGTAGCCTGGATGCTGATGCTGGTAAGTGGCATAGGCTGCTTTCTCACACCTGTTGCGCTTATTGTCTTTGAGGGGCCTGGTTGTTGGCCCGAAGCAAGTTTCTTTTTGGCTTATATTCTTGCCGGCCTTCTTTTCACTATAGGAGGCATTCTTGCCCTGACTGCCCACCGGTGAGGTGCCTGCCGGGAATAGGGGTGATCCTTATGATCGGCCGATTGATGGTTGTCCTTATAGTGGCGAATACGAGGTTACGGGCCAATACCTCCTGATTTGACAGTTTTTGTTATAATGAGTGTAAGGGAAAATCCTGGTCGCCAATAAGTGAGGTGAGAGCCAGTGACGATAAGCTAAACGGTGTCGCGTGAGCTGCGAGTTCGTCCATACTCGCAAAAAAGAATAGAAACGGAGGAAGCACAGATGATCAAGAAAAAGCAACTCGGTGTTCTGCTGGCGGTAGTCTTAGCCGGTACAATGGTTGGCACGGCTGCGTGTCTCCAGCCTGCCGGGGGAGAACAACCATCACCGCAGGTGGTTACCATGGCATGTGTGGTTGCCGTGGTGCCCAACTGGAGTGGGTTTGTTGACTATGCCGACGAATGGAACTTCGGTGGTGTTCTTGTAACCACTTCAACCGAGGCCCTGGAGGCCAAGTTCATCGGTGCATAACCAGGAGATCAATTCATACCCCTTTACTCAAAGACGAATGAACGGAGGTTGTTCCTCTTGGGCCGGAGATTGAAGCTTTGCTCCAGCGATTTGAGGAGGTGCATCGGTTCCTGGTGCTAAAGCAGGCGGATGGACCGAAGAGTTTGAGTAAGAAATTGAGAAAGCGTATCACACCATCCTCTGGCAGATATCTGCAAGGCTTGCGGAGCTAAAGGTCGCATGTGCGCGATTGGGACCTTTGAGAGATATATTCCACCCGCTCATAGTTGCCAGTCAACTATAACAGGATAACTAACCCACAGTTCTCAAGCCAAGCGGGATGCTCACAAAGCAATTCGCGAGCGTGCCTCTGTCTTTTTTGAGGTGCTACATACCACGGAACGACCAAAGCGGGATCATTCTGTGACCTTGGAGAATGCTGCAACTATCTCTAATATCACAACAGCACCAACTAATGAGAAGTCAAAAGCCTAAATATGACCTCACATTCCCTCTTAATCCAATGCGTAACCTTCTTGCAGTAACGCCATTATTGCCTTGAATGTAGACTTCAAACATGCTCTAGAATCCACTTCGAAATCAGCTTCCTGGAATCTATGTCCTCCAACTTCGCTTTGTTTTCAACTAAAGCTATCTGTTCACTAGATAGTCCCAGTAAATTATACAATTTCTTCAATTCCAGCTTTGATCTTAAGGTCGGGGAGAGTTCCATCTTTATGTCTTCCATTTCTTCCCAATAATCAAAGGTAGAATGATTATCCCAGAAATCCTGTATCTGCCTTATTGACTCAAATTCTTCTGGAATCACATTTCTACTTTTTCCCATATCCCCTCCTTTCTCTGTAATCCATATCTCTGGCTGAAGTGATTAAAGCCTCATGGCCTTTCTTGTAGATAAAAACGACCAACATATATCGGCCACTGTCTGTTTGCCCGTAGGCATAATATAAATCTTCCCCTTTGTATCTGCCTTTCTGAGCCCTTCTATACCTGGGTTCATTGTAAAAGACCTCTTCCACCTCATCGGTGGTTACTTTGTGTTTTCGTTGTATCTTATCTACAACTTCATCAAGCCATAGAATATCGTTTATTTCCTAAGCTATTATTCTACCATTCTTAGTCCGTAGACTCATAGTATACCAGTACACCACTATAAGTCAAGAGCTTGTTGTACGCAGGCCCATCCGGGGATTCCATACCAAAAGCGTTCGGACATTAGGCAAGGGCAATATGAAATGGGGTCAGCCCTTAACTTTGGACAGTGCTGCAACCATCTCTAAGATCACAACGGCACCAACAGATGAGGAGGAGAAAAGTCAAAAGGCAAGCCTGACCCCAGAACCCCAGAACCACAGCGGATTTCGCTTCCTTGCATTTTTGCCCCATTTTGATTTAAACTAGGTGTTAGCGCCAGAGCAATTTACCAAGGAGGAATTTGATGAGCAGTGTCGCCGACCGGTTAAGGGAGCTGGAGGAAAGACAGAGGAAAGAGAAAGCCCTGGGCGGGCCGGAGCGAATCAAAAAGCAGCATGACTCGGGCAAGTTAACCGCCCGCGAAAGGCTGGATATCCTTTTCGACCGCGGCAGTTTCCACGAGCTTGATATGTTTGTCCGCCATCGGGGGACCATGTTTGGCATGGATAAAACCGTTGTCCCGGCAGAGGGCGTTGTTACCGGATATGGTGCGGTTAACGGCCGGCAGGTGTGCGCCTTTTCCCAGGATTTTACCTCGATGGGAGGCTCGCTGGGAGAGATGCATGCCGAGAAAATATGCAAGGTCATGGATCTGGCCATGCGCATCGGGGTTCCCCTTATAGGCTTCAACGACTCCGGTGGGGCACGAATTCAGGAAGGAGTCGATGCCCTGCATGGATATGGCAGCATATTCTTCCGCAATTCCTGTGCTTCCGGCGTCATCCCTCAGATTTCGGCAATCATGGGCCCTACTGCTGGTGGTGCGGTCTACTCCCCGGCGATGACCGACTGGGTGTTCATGGTCAAAAAAACCAGCTATATGTTCATCACGGGGCCGGCGGTTATCAAGGAGGTTACTGGCGAAGAGATTAGCCATGAAAATCTGGGGGGGGCAATGACGCACGCCACCAGGAGTGGGGTCGCACACTTCGCCTGCGATAGTGATACCCAGGCAATCGAGATGATCAGAGAGCTTCTAGGCTACCTACCTGCCAACAACATGGAGGATCCCCCCATCGTGGAAACCGGTGATGACCCCAATCGTATGCTTCCCGCTCTCGACACCATAATCCCGGATGACCCTCGACAAGCCTATGACATGAGGGAGGTTATCTGCTCCATTGTGGATAACGGCGTGATTCTGGAGCCTCATTACCACTACGCCCAGAATATAATTGTCTGCTTTGCCCGCCTCGCCGGCAGAACGGTGGGGATCATCGCCAATCAACCGAAGCATCTGGCGGGCTGCCTCGACGTCAACGCCTCCGATAAAGCGACGCGCTTTATCAGGTTCTGCGATGCCTTTAACATTCCCTTGCTCACCATCGCCGATGTCCCGGGTTACCTCCCCGGAGCCGATCAGGAGTGGTCGGGGATCATCCGACATGGAGCCAAGCTCCTCTGGTGCTATTCTGAGGCCACGGTTCCCAAGATCACGCTGATAACGCGCAAAAGTTACGGCGGCTCATACCTTGCCATGTGCAGTCGCGATCTCGGCGCTGACTTCGTCTTTGCCTGGCCTACTGCAGAGATCGCCGTCATGGGAGCAGAGGGCGCTGCGCCTATAATTTATAAGAGGGACATAGAGAAAGCCAGCGATCCCAGGGCAGCACTAGAAGAGAAACTGAAGGAATATCGGGATCTGCTGTATAATCCTTATATTGCCGCCTCGCGGGGATATGTTGATGAGGTGATTCTGCCCCGGGATAGCCGCCGCATCATAACCGGCGCCCTCGAGCTGCTCTCGACCAAGCGGGAGGTGCGGCCACCGAAGAAGCACGGAAATATCCCGATGTAAGTCCGCCGATGAGAGACAGGAAAAAGATAGCGGCAATTATGGCTGCCATAGATGCCTACATGACGGACGAAGGTGAAAGGGGCACGGGGGCCCTTAGCCCAAAGGCCGTGATGAGCTTGTGGCGGGTTTCCGGACGCCAGGAGATAATGCAGATGCGAGCCTTGTGGCAACGGAGAATAGTTCCTAGATGGGGGAATCATGAAGGGAATAGGAGACGGGTCGATCCTGGCGAAAGACTTAACCGCTGACAAGGTGAAGACCCGGCCAAAAGAGAAGAATCCGGTTAAGATATGCGATACTACCTTTCGCGATGGCCATCAGTCCACCCTGGCGACTCGCATGCGCACCTCGGATATGGAGTGGATGGCCGAGGAAATGGACAAGTGCGGTTTCTACTGCATGGAGGTCTGGGGTGGGGCCACATTCGATGTGCCCCACCGTTTCCTGGGTGAAGATCCCTGGGAGCGGCCGCGCACCCTGAAAAGACTCATGCCCAACACTCCGCTGGCGATGCTCCTGCGAGGTCAGAATCTGGTTGCTTATCGCAACCACCCCGATGACCTGGTGGATGCCTTTGTGGAACAGGCCGTGGAGGTGGGCATTGATATCTTTCGCGTCTTCGATGCGGTGAATGACGAGCGCAACCATGAGCGTGCCGCGAAAGCCATCAAGAAGTACGGCAAGGTTTATCGGGCGGAGATATGCTACTCCCTGACGCAGCCAAGGATGGGCGGTCCGGTTTATAACCTGGAGTATTACGTTAGGAAGGCCTTAATCTTCCAGAACGAGCTTGATGCCGATATCATCTGCATCAAGGACCAGGCAGGGCTAATTTCGCCCTACGACGCCTACGACCTGGTCAAGGCTCTGAAAGAGGAGCTAAGGGTCCCGGTTGAGCTGCACACCCATTATACCAGCGGGCAGGCATCCATGTCCGTGCTCAAAGCGGTCGAGGCTGGGGTAGACATCGTCGACACTGCCCTATCGCCATTTGCTTTACGTTCCTCGCAACCGGCCATCGAGCCACTGGTTGTTGCTCTGTATGGGACTGATCGGGATACCGGGCTGGATATCGAGCAGTTATTTAAGTGCGGCCAGATGCTGGAGGAGATTGCTCCCAAGTACCGGGACTTCCTCGATACCTCGAGGATGTCGGTCATCGATGTGGGAGTGCTGGTTCATCAAATCCCTGGCGGGATGACCACCAACCTGGTTTCTCAGTTGAAGGAGGCCCATGCCCTCGACCGGTTGGGTGAGTGCCAGGACATGACGGCAAAAGTACGAGCCGAGCTCGGCTATCCCCCGCTGGTTACCCCTACCAGCCAGATCGTAGGTGTCCAGGCGGTTCAAAACGTCCTTGTCGGGCCTTACAAGATGATCTCCAAGGAGGTAAAGGACTATTGCTGGGGGCTATATGGCAGGCCGCCGGCACCGATCGACAAGGATATCCAGAAGATGATCCTCAAGGGTTACGAGAGGGGAGAGACACCTATTACCGGTAGAGCGGCGGATATGCTTGGACCGGAGCTGGAAAAGGCGAAAGAGGAATCGAAGGAGTTTGCCAGGACCATCCAGGATGTGCTTCTTTATGCCCTCTACCCCACCACCGGTGCACGCTTCCTGAAGTATAAGTATGGGATTGACAAGACCATCCCCGACGACTGGAAACCGCCGCGAGCCCCCAAGACCATGGAGGAGATAAAGAAGGAGGATGAGCTCATTGCCAGGGCAAAGGCCGGCAAGCTGGTGGAAAGGGTAGAGAAGCCGATCCCGGAAAAGGGCCCTGGTGTGAGAACGTTCAATGTTTTCGTTGAGGATGAGTACTACGAGGTCGAGGTGGAGGCTGTTGGCGGTGCATCCGCGACTAGGGTGTTGCCATCCCCGGCCCCCGCTGCTACACCGGTGGCGGAGGCAACAAAGGAAGTAGCACCTGCCCCAACCGTTGCTGAGGGGGAGAAGGTAGTTGCCCCTGTGCCGGGGATGATCATCCGCTACGAGGTCAAAGTAGGAGACAAGGTCAAGGCAGGTGACACGGTGGTCATCCTGGAGTCGATGAAGATGGAAAACACCATCCCAGCTCCCGTCGATGGAACGGTTGCTGCGATCAACTTCGAAACCGGGGCCACTGTGGGCAAGGGTGATGTTCTGGCGGTGATCGCCTCGTAGGTAATGGGTAACCTCTTGCCTCAGGGAGGTAAGACACAATGCGCAGACGCTATGCTAAAGTTTCGATCATCGGGGCGGGGAATGTGGGCGCAACCTGCGCTTTCAGGATCGCTGAAAAGGGATATGCGGATGTGGTGCTAATAGATATCGTTGAGGGGCTCCCTCAGGGCAAGGGCCTGGACATGCTGGAGGCAACTCCGATCATCGGCTCGGATGCCAGGATTATCGGCTCCAATCGCTATGAAGAAACGGCCAACTCGGACATCGTGGTCATCACCTCAGGAGTAGCCCGGAAGCCCGGAATGAGCCGGGATGATCTGGTGCTTACCAATAAGAAGATCGTGCAGGAGGTGGTGGCGCAGGTGGTCCAATATTCACCTGACTGCATCATCATCATGGTGACCAATCCCCTGGATGCCATGACACAGTTGGCACTGCACTTGAGCAAGTTTCCTCGCAGTAGAGTCTTTGGGCAGTCTGGCATCCTCGATAGCGCCAGGTTCCGAACTTTCATCGCTCAGGAACTCGACGTCTCGGTGGAGGATGTATTCACCTGCGTCTTAGGCGGACACGGCGATACCATGGTGCCCCTCACCAGGCTTTGCACCGTTGGGGGTGTTCCTATCAGTGAACTTCTTCCGAAGGAGAAGATCGATAGCCTGGTCGAGCGCACGGTGAAGGGGGGAGGCGAGATAGTAGCCTTGCTAAAGACGGGCAGCGCCTTCTATGCACCTGGTGTGGCCACGGCTCAAATGGTAGATGCCATAATCCTGGATAGGAAAAAGATATTGCCTTGTGCTGTACGCCTTGACGGTGAATATGGCATTAGTGGCGTGGTGGTAGGCGTGCCGGTTAAACTGGGCAAGAACGGTATCGAGCAAATAATAGAGCTAAAGCTAACCCCCGAAGAGAGCGCCAGCCTGAGGAGGTCGGCTGCTGCGGTCCAGGAGCTACTGAAGGTGATGCAGATTTAAGTATGGGGGCTACTGGTGCCTTATTACCTCTGGATACTTTCGGGGGTTTATGAGCAAGATCAAAGAGATTCAGGCAGCAGAGATCACCCAAAGCGTAGCTCGCTTATGTCAGGAGGCTAATTTCTTCCTGGGAAAGGATGTCGTGGCAGCCCTGGCGGAAGCCAAAAGTTTCGAGGAGTCTGAGGTTGCCCGACAGGTGCTGGATCAGATCCTGGAGAACGCCAGGATAGCGGCGGCAGAACACGTTCCCCTGTGTCAGGACTGTGGCACCGCGGTGGTCTTTCTTGATCTGGGACAGGATGTACATATTTCAGGAGGCGACCTCTACCCCGCGGTAACGGAAGGGGTGAAGATAGGCTACAAGGAGGGCTACCTGCGAAAGTCGATGGTGGAACAGCCCTTCTCCGCGAGGGTCAATACAGAGGATAATACCCCTCCCGTCATCCATACCCGGATCGTGCCGGGAGAGGAGGTGAGGATCACCGTGGCTCCCAAAGGGGGCGGCAGCGAGAATATGAGTCGTTTTGCCGCACTCAAACCGGCGCAGGGCAGGCAGGGTATCATTGAATTCGTGGTGAATGCTGTGGATGAGGCTGGTAGTAATCCCTGTCCCCCGGTCATAGTTGGTGTGGGAATCGGGGGCACGGCGGAGAAGACCATGGCCTTGGCCAAGGTGGCTCTGCTTCGTGAGGTAGGTAAGCCGAGCCCTGATGCTGAGGTCGCTGAACTTGAGGAGGCCATTCTCAAGCGGGTCAATGCCCTGGGCATCGGGCCCGGGGGTTTCGGAGGACGGACAACTGCCCTGGCGGTGCATGTTGAGACCTTCCCCAGCCACATCGCCAGCCTGCCGGTAGCGGTTAACCTGCAGTGCCATGCTAGCCGGCATAGATCT
>JALPXQ010000057.1 GCA_023271515.1 Dehalococcoidia bacterium
AGGAGGTGAACAGGGATATAACGAATTCAACAGACAGGAGCACCACTAAAGAAGACAACTGAGGTAAAGAACAAAACAAAGAAAACAACTAAGATGAAGGAGGACAGGATGCACAAGAGACTAATCGTAATGGTTGCGGTGTTGCTAACAGCAGCCCTGGTGGCAACTGGCTGCCCGGTAGTAGAGGAGCCGATGGTAGCGCCAACAACCATCACAATCCTGCATACAGGGGACCTGCATGGATATCTGGACCCGTTCAAACCGAGGAGAGCAGAGGAATACATTGGTGGAATAGCTCGTATTGCCACCCTGGTCAATCAGATAAGGGCAGAGGAACCGAATACCATCCTGCTTGATGCCGGTGATACCATCCACGGCACGAACCTGGCTAACCTGCTCAAGGGTGAGTCCGTGATTGCGGCGATGAACGCAATCGGCTACACCGCCATGGTAGTGGGCAACCACGACTTCAATTACGGGCTCGGGGTTTTGCAAGAGAGGGCTGAGCAGGCCAAATTTCCGATCCTCGGTGCTAATGTTCAATACAAGATCGGCGAGTCTGTCCCCTTCCTTCCTCCCTACACGATCGTTGAAGTAGGCGGATTAGGGATCGGGATCATCGGCCTGGTGACGACAGATACCCCCATTGTGACCCACCCGAGGAACGTGGAGGATCTGGAGTTCTTAGATCCGGTGACGGTCACCAGGGAGATCGTGGAGCAGATAGGCCCACAAGTTGATCTCATCGTTCTCCTGGCCCATATGGGGTCCGCAGAGGAGGGGGCGGTGCTTATGGAAGTGCCCGGGATTGCGGTTTCGGTGAGCGCTCATACTCACGAGGAGCGCGTAGAGCAGATTGGGAATACCATCCTGGTTGACTCAGGCGCATACGGCAAGGTTCTGGGACGGCTGGACATCGTGGTCAAGGATGGCACAGTGATCGACTTCTCACAAGAATTTCTCCCCATCACCCCGGCCATAGAAGAGGATGCAGATGTAAACGCTGTCTTAACTCCATACAGAGAGGAAGTGGGGATAGCGCTGGCTGAAGTGATCGGAGAGGCAGAGGTCGTCCTCAATGGGGAGAGAGAGGACATCCGCTCAAAAGAGACCAACTTGGGGAATTTGGTCGCTGATGTGATCAGAGAGAGGACCGGTGCAGACATCGCCATCCAGAACGGCGGTGGTATCCGAGCCAGTATTGACATCGGGCCGATTACCCTTGAAGAGATATTTGTCGTGCTCCCGTTTGACAACTATATCGTGGCCCTGGAGCTGACCGGTGAGGCGATCTGGCAAGCGCTGGAGAATGGTGTCAGCGATGAGTCTCCTACCGGGGCATTTCCTCAAGTATCCGGTATGAGCTTTGCCTTCGATCCGGCTCGTCCGAGTGGGGAGCGCATAGTGGAAGTGACCGTCGGAGGGGAGCCCATTAATCTGGACCGAACATACATCGTTGCCACCAATTGCTTCCTGGCAGGGGGCGGAGATAAGTATACGATGCTGAAAGAGGCAGAGGTGGTATTGGAAACGGGCGATTTTCTCCGCGATGTGGTCGCCGCCTATATCGCGGCCCATTCCCCGGTGGCCCCACAGGTGGAAGGTAGGATCCGCAAGGTGGGCCAGGCCGCGGGGACTGTTCATCTCACCATCGTCCATACCAACGATCTCCACGGCCGGGTCGCACCGTTCGATCGGCCCGATGCCGATGGCACGGTCGGCGGTCTGGCCAGGATCGCCACTGTCATCGATGAGATACGGGCCGAGGGTCGGCCGGTCATGGTCTTCGATTCCGGCGATACGATCCACGGGACAGGGATCGCCCACTACACTGAAGGGATTGTCGTAATCGAGGCGATGAACGCGATCGGCTACGACGCGATGGTCGTCGGGAACCACGACTTTAACTGGGGAATCGATCCTCTGTTTGCTGCCAAGGAAGAAGCCCGTTTTCCTTTCCTTTCCGCCAATTTGCTCTGGCGGGAAGATAACTCCTACGTGTTCCCCCCCTATATCATCCTTGAGCAGGACGGGGTAAGAATCGGCGTGTTGGGACTGTCGCCAACTATCAATCGTTACCGACACCAAGGCGCTCCTGACCCTCGAGCAAGAATCGATAGAGTGGATCCGGTAGAGGTGGCTAAGGAACTCGTTCCCGCTCTACGGCAGCAGGTCGATCTGCTGGTGGTCCTTTCTCACCTGGGACATCCGACAGATAGGGTCTTGGCCAAGTCTGTCGAAGGGATCGACATCATTCTGGGCGCTAGTACTCACTGGTTGCTCACCGAGCCGGTAAGGGTGGGTGAGACCCTGATCGTCGAACAAGGCTGGCGCGGGGAATTCATGTCCCGCATAGACTTGACTATTCAGGAGGGAGAGAAAATAGGTGTTCAGCACCGGTTGATTCACCTGGACGGGTCCATTACTCCTAACCCCGAAGTTCAAGCGATTATTGATGCCGCTTACGCCGACTTTCCAGAGGCAAACAGGGCTGTTGGATATTCAGCCACGGATATTTGGCCCCCTGCGTTCAATCCGTTTGACCCCAAGATGATGCCGTTCTTACCGGAACCGGAGCCGGGATCTGTTTCGGCCGGAATCAATGACGATATCCGTCGGGGGGTAATTACTTTCCGGGACAGCCGGGCACCCCACCGCTTGCAAGAGACGGTACTGGGTAACTTTATAACGGACGCTATACGGTACGTATCAGGGACTGACGTTGCGGTACAGCGAGCGGGTTGCATTCGGGCCGGTGTTGCGCGCGGAGAGATCACTGTCGACGACCTCTTCACGATGCTCCCCTTTGATATGAGTATTGTGGTTTACAACTTGAGCGGCGAACTCCTCCGCCAGTTGTTAGAGGTAAGTGTTGGTGTATGGCCGAGTATTCCTGGTGGCGCGAATTTTCTCCAGGTATCGGGTCTGGAATTTACCTTTGATCCCACTCTTGCGGAAGGCAGGCGAGTGACCAACGTTTTCGTTGCGGGTGCTCCGCTCGACCCCGACAAGATCTATTCGGTAGGTGTCACCCATTCGCCGCGAGGGAGTGTATGGGGTCGGGCCCTCCGGAACATCTTTGAACAGGGTGAATTTGTACGAAACACGGGCGTATTTGTGCGCGATGCCTTCGCCAAATACCTCGAAACGCACTCACCGATTTCCCCTGCGATTGAAGGCCGAATTACGGTAGCTGGGACTGGCGAGGCGGTAGGGACAACCACGATCACCATCCTGCATACCGGCGATCTGCACGGACATCTCGATCCGTTCAAGCCGCGGCGGGCAGAGGAGTATATCGGCGGAATAGCTCGTATTGCCACCCTGGTCAATCAGATAAGGGCAGAGGAACCGAATACCATCCTGCTTGATGCCGGTGATACCATCCACGGCACGAACCTGGCTAACCTGCTCAAGGGTGAGGCCGTGATTGCGGCGATGAACGCAATCGGCTACACCGCCATGGTAGTGGGCAACCACGACTTCAATTACGGGCTCGGGGTTTTGCAAGAGAGGGCTGAGCAGGCCAAATTTCCGATCCTCGGTGCTAATGTTCAATACAAGATCGGCGAGTCTGTCCCCTTCCTTCCTCCCTACACGATCGTTGAAGTAGGCGGATTAGGGATCGGGATCATCGGCCTGGTGACGACAGATACCCCCATTGTGACCCACCCGAGGAACGTGGAGGATCTGGAGTTCTTAGATCCGGTGACGGTCACCAGGGAGATCGTGGAGCAGATAGGCCCACAAGTTGATCTCATCGTTCTCCTGGCCCATATGGGGTCCGCAGAGGAGGGGGCGGTGCTTATGGAAGTGCCCGGGATTGCGGTTTCGGTGAGCGCTCATACTCACGAGGAGCGCGTAGAGCAGATTGGGAATACCATCCTGGTTGACTCAGGCGCATACGGCAAGGTTCTGGGACGGCTGGACATCGTGGTCAAGGATGGCACAGTGATCGACTTCTCACAAGAATTTCTCCCCATCACCCCGGCCATAGAAGAGGATGCAGATGTAAACGCTGTCTTAACTCCATACAGAGAGGAAGTGGGGATAGCGCTGGCTGAAGTGATCGGAGAGGCAGAGGTCGTCCTCAATGGGGAGAGAGAGGACATCCGCTCAAAAGAGACCAACTTGGGGAATTTGGTCGCTGATGTGATCAGAGAGAGGACCGGTGCAGACATCGCCATCCAGAACGGCGGTGGTATCCGAGCCAGTATTGACATCGGGCCGATTACCCTTGAAGAGATATTTGTCGTGCTCCCGTTTGACAACTATATCGTGGCCCTGGAGCTGACCGGTGAGGCGATCTGGCAAGCGCTGGAGAATGGTGTCAGCGATGAGTCTCCTACCGGAGCATTTCCTCAAGTATCCGGTATGAGCTTTGCCTTCGATCCGGCTCGTCCGAGTGGGGAGCGCATAGTGGAAGTGACCGTCGGAGGGGAGCCCATTGATCTGGACCGAACATACATCGTTGCCACCAATTGCTTCCTGGCAGGGGGCGGAGATAAGTATACGATGCTGAAAGAGGCAGAGGTGGTATTGGAAACGGGCGATTTTCTCCGAGACGCAGTGGCTGCCTATATCAGGGAGCAAGGAACGGTACACCCGATAATAGAAGGCAGAATTCGGATATTGAATTGAAAGGAAGGAGGTGAGAGGGATATAACGAATTCAACAGAGAGGAGCACCACCAAAGAAGACAACTGAGGTAAAGGAGGACAGGATGAGGTAAAGGAGGCAAGATGTACAAAACAAAGAAAACAAGTAAGATGAAGGAGGACAGGATGCACAAGAGACTAATCGGGATGGTTGCGTTGTTGCTAACAGTAGCCCTAGTGGCAACTGGCTGCCCACGACCAGCGGCAGAGGTGGAAGAACCTTGCTCGGAGCCGAACGAGGTACGAAATGTCATCTTCTTTCATCCTGACGGATATGGGCCTAACCACTGGAACGCCCTGCGCATCTGGCTGGTTGGGCCGGACGACAGACTTAACTGGGACCGGCTGCCCTATATGGCACCCTATACCGAGCACATGAGAGACGATCTGACCGCAAGCTCGCATGGCGGGGCCACGGTACACGCTTACGGGGTAAAGGTGGCCCGGGACAGCTTCGGTCTTGATGGACACCAGGTGATTACTGCCCTTTCCGGCGAACAGATGTCGATTGTAGAGGAGGCTATCCAGGCCGGTTTCGCGACGGCCCTTATCGGGAGCGGCTGCATCACCGAGCCCGGCACGGCCGTATTTGTCGCCTCAGTGAAATGCCGCTTCGCTGAGAGAGAGGCGATCGCAAAGCAGGTTATTGAATCCGGGGTCGACGTCATCTTAAGCGGCGGAGAAAGGTGGCTTCTGCCTGAGGGCGTCATCGGCAGGCACGGGGAAGAAGGCAGGCGCACTGATGGCCTTAACCTTATTGAGAGGGCGGAAGCACTCGGATACACAGTCGTCTATACCCGTGATGAGTTGATGGCGGTAGCTGGCACAGCAACCAGGGTACTGGGCGTGTTTGCCAGTGGACACACCTTCAACTGTGAACCGGAGGAAGTGTTGCGTGCCGAGGGACTGCCGCATTACTGGCCTTGGGCACCTACTATAGCCGAAATGTCAGCGGCGGCGATCGAGATCCTTTCACGCAATCCAAAAGCAACGGAAAGGGGTATCTTCATCGTTGCTGAGGAGGAGGGAACCGACAACTTCCCCAATGACGCTAATGCCATGGGTTCATTTATAGCCGGTGAGCGTGCTGATGCGGCCTTCGGGGTGTTTGCCGACTTTGTCGAGGAAAACCCGAATACCTTGCTGATCACTGCGGGCGACAGCGCCGCTGGTGGCAAGCATCTTCTTCGACAACCTGGAGTTGAGAAGGTAGGCGAGGCTAGAATCAACACTGGTCCGGATGGTGAGTGGGTAACCGGACCAATTCTGGACGGCATCGATGGCCCAGGAACCGCGCCGTTCCTGTCGGCACCAGATAGAAAAGGTAACCAATGGCAGTTTGCCGTGGCCTGGGCAACTCCGCACGACCTCTCTGCCGGCATTGTAGCTCGTGCCAAGGGCCTTAATGCACATCTGCTCACCGAGCTTGGTGTTGTTGACAATACCGACATCTACCGGATCATGTACTACACTCTGTTTGGAGAGTGGCTGGGTGAGGCGCGTTAAGTTGCCTTTTACCACCCCGTGGGATATTCTCAATATCCTACGGGGTGCGTCCCACCGCGGGAACGAGATGAAGCAGCAAATCTTGAAGAATAGCCTTTTCTTAACAAAACCTTAACAAAACCTTAACCAAACCTTAAAGATCGCCTGCTATAATAAAGTAAGGTGACTACTGAGGTTCATGGTTCCCGGTAGTCGGCTGGCAACCGTGAACCCCTGGGCCTGCGGTCGGGGGCAGGCTTGACAACCTGAGTGGTTACAAAGCAGTTGAAAAGGAGGTGCGAATGATGGTATGATTTAAGTATCTTCGGGTAAAAGCAAGGTATCTCAAACAAATAAAAGGAGGATATGAAAATGAAAAAGGGAGTATTGTCAAGCTTGCTGGTAGCGTTGTTGCTTGCCATGAGCGTGGTTGCTATTGGGTGTCCCCCAGAAGAGGAAGAGCCACCTGCAGAAGATCCAGTAGAGGAAAGGCTGGTCGTTGGCGGTTCGTCATCGGTATATGTGGTAGCCGTTCTTCTGGCGGAGAGGTTTATGGAGAAGCATCCTCATATAGTGGTGGAAGCTCACTCCGTAGGCTCGACTGCTGGAATTGTGGGTGCTCACGAAGGGACGTTTGATATAGGAATGTCCTCCCGCTGGTTAGAAGGGGATGAGCCTGGCTGGGGTCTGGAGGAGTTTGTGATCTGCCACGATGCCATTGCCGCAATAGTGCATCCCGATAACCCAGTAGAGAACCTGACTATGGAGGAGGTCAGGAAAATATTCCTGGGGGAGATTAGAAACTGGAATGAGGTTGGCGGCAAAGACATGCCAATTACGGTCATAATTAGAGAAGAAGGGTCGGGGACAAGAGCTGCCTTTGAGGACATTGTCCATGAGGATATAGATCCAGTACCAACGCTTATCAAGATAGGAACCGGTGGCGTGAGAGCCGCTGTAGCTGGCGATCCATCGGCTATCGGCTACATCACTATCGCTGCCCTGGATGAAACGGTCCGGGCTCTTAAAATAGACGGGGTTGCGCCTACTGCTGCGGCTGTGCTGGCAGGAGAGTATGGAATTGCCAGGCCGTTTCTATTCCTGACCTATGGTGAGCCTGACCCGCTGGAGCGGAAGTTCATTGACTTTGTGCTTGGCCCGGAGGGACAGGACATGCTCGCCGATGAAGGAATGGTAAGGGTTGACTAAGACTTTGTCTGGGTCTAAAGTAATGGTATGGAGGGCTGTGTGGACTTCACATGGCCCTCCAAGCTATTCTATAAAGGGGCCTAAGGGAATGAAACGTAGCTATAGAGAATGGGTTATTGAAAGGTTATTGATTGCCGCGGCAATGGTTTCAGTTGTCATCATTGCTTTTATCATAATAACTATCTTCAGAACAGGCCTCCCCTTAATTGCAGAGGTAGGGCTTTTTGATTTTCTCTTTGGCATGCATTGGCGCCCCGGACATGAAATATTTGGAATTTTCCCAATGATGATTGGCACCCTCCTGGTAACCCTTCTCTCAATGCTCATCAGTGTCCCCTTAGGGGTATTGGCGGCAACGTTTCTGGCTGAGGTCGCTCCTGATGTAATCAGAAATATACTCCGACCAGTGATTGAGTTATTGGCCGGAATCCCTTCGGTGGTATATGGGTTTGTTGGGATTATGGTGCTTGTGCCTTTCATCAGAACTTACTTCGGCCCGCCCGGGTTTAGTTTGCTTGCCGGCTCAATTGTTCTGGCAATAATGGCCTTACCTATAATTATTACTATATCTGAAGATGCTATTTGTGCAGTGCCCAGAAGTTATAAAGAAGCTTCATTCGCACTGGGGGCTACTCACTGGCAGACCATCAAAAATGTGATTCTGCCTGCTGCCCGTTCGGGAATTCTGGCAGGAGTGGTGTTAGGCTCAGGACGCGCCATCGGAGAGACCATGGCTGCTATTATGGTGCTGGGGAATATTCCCGCTATCCCTGATTCCGTATTAGACCCTATCCGTACACTTACCGCTAATATTGCTCTGGAGATGGGTTATGCTCCCCATGGTCCACATCGCCAGGCCCTTTTTGCTACCGGGATTATCTTGTTTGTTGCAATATCAATACTGATTGTCATCTCAAACAGGTTAAGGCGGGGGCAGCAACTGTGATCTCAGCACACGAAAAGATTGCAAAGCTTGTGCGATGGGTGACTTCCCCATCCACTCACGAAAAAGGTGCCAAAGCCGTAATGTGGGCTTCTGGTTTAACAGTATTGGCTATTCTTCTGGTTATTACCGGCTCTGTGGTAATACGCGGTATTGGGACAATCGATTGGGAATTTATCTCCGCTATGCCCATAGCAGGGGGCCGCGAGGGAGGGATATTGCCGATGATAGTTGGGACTTTGTGTATCATTGCAATCTCGACAATAGTTGCCACTCCCATAGCGGTCGCAAGCGGGATTTACCTGACTGAATATGCCGGCACACATCCCTTGTCAAAGATAGTCACCTTTGGA
>JALPXQ010000058.1 GCA_023271515.1 Dehalococcoidia bacterium
ATGTGTCTACTGCCAGAATTACGACATAAGTCATCTGGGACACGGCAGCCGGGTTAGCGTTGAAGAGCTATCACGCGGCATGATGCACCTGCAGGACATGGGCTGCCACAACATAAACCTGGTCACCCCAACGCATTTTGTTCCCCAACTGGTGAAGAGCATCCAAATTGCTATTGAAAGAGGCTTGCGGCTCCCCATAGTCTACAACTGCGGCGGCTACGAAGACGCAAGCACCATCAGGTTGCTGGAGGGCATAATTGACATCTATATGCCCGATATGAAATACAGCGATCCCCAGAATGCCCGGAGATACTCCAATGCTGCGGATTACTTTATCCGCTGCCGGGAGGCGGTGAGGGAGATGCACCGTCAGGTCGGCGATCTCCAACTCGATAGCAGAGGTATAGCGCAGCGAGGCCTGTTGATAAGGCATCTGATCCTGCCCAATGGTCTGGCCGGGAGCCGGGAGATTCTGAGATTCATCGCCGAAGAGATCTCGAAGGATAGTTATGTCAACATAATGTTCCAGTATCGGCCGATATTCAAGGCAGGAGAGTATGAAGAGCTGAACAGGAGACCTACCCTGGACGAGTACCGGGAGGCCGTCGCTATGGCCCAAGATTTCGGACTGCATCGCGGCTTCGGGAGATAGGGGTGTGGTAAGAAGGCTCATGCCGTCAGACGGGTTCCAGGCGGGCAAGAAAGTGCCTCAGCACCGGCGGAGCATGTACAATCCTCAGCCCCCTTATCTGATTCCGCCGCTCATAGACACGCTTGAGTCCCTCTGCCACCACATCCATATGCCGATCGGTGTAAACTCTGCGGGGAATGGCCAGACGCAATAATTCCATTTTGGGGGAAATAGTCTCACCGGTTCCTTCATCTGGTGTGCTGAAGGCAAGTGCGCCCAGACCTACCGCTCTCACCCCGGATTCGAGATACAGTTCCACCGCCAGGGCATCGGCGGGGAAGTGGCTTTGAGGGATGTGAGGTAGAAAAGACGCCACATCCACAAAGAGAGCATGTCCTCCTACCGGCTGGATAATCTGTATTCCTGAATCTACCAGCAGTTCTCCCAGATATTCCACCTGTCGGATACGGCTAGCTATTAAGTCATCATCGGTCATCTCACGAAGGCCTCGCGCCACCGCCTCCAGGTCGCGGCCCGCCAATCCACCGTAAGTGATAAAGCCTTCCTGCGCAATCAGCAGAGGCAGTATCTTGCGATAAAGCTCCTCGTTATTCAGTCCGATGAGTCCACCGATATTTGCCATCGGATCCTTTTTACAACTGAAGGTACAGCCATCGGAATAAGAGAATTGCTCCTTTATGATCTCGGCGAGGGCTCTATCTTGATAGCCTTCCTCCCTCTGTTGGATAAAATAGGCGTTCTCGGCACAGCGAGCAGCGTCGATAAAAACGGGGATCTCATATTCGGAGGCCACCTCTTTTACTTCCTTAAGGTTGGACATTGCAACCGGCTGGCCTCCACCGGCATTGTTTGTGATGGTCAGCATAATAAAAGGTATTTTCTGAGCGCCCACTTCGGTTATCAGTGCCCTCAATTTGACCAAATCAATGTTTCCCTTGAAGGGATGGATGGCCTGCGGTTCATAAGCGACATCAGCCACACAATTGACCGGTTTGCCACCGAGCGACCTGATACAGGCATCGGTGGTATCGAAAGGCATATTGAATGGTATGACATCCCCCTTCTTGACCATTACCTGAAAAAGCAGCCTCTCTGCTGCCCTCCCCTGATGGACCGGCACGACATAGTTGAATCCCAATACATCGTGAACCGCTTCCTCAAGGTGCCTGAAACCCCTGCAGCCGGCATAGCTTTCATCACCGAGCATTATTCCCGCCCACTGGTTATCGCTCATTGCCGCGGTACCACTGTCAGTGAGGAGATCAATGTAGATATCATCTGACTTGAGGCCGAAGACATTGTAACCAGCCTCCTTGATTCTCCTTTCCCTCTCCTCCCGGCTGATCAGCCTGATAGGCTCCACAACCTTAATTCTAAATGGTTCGGCCATGACTTGCTCTTTTTTCACCAGTCTCACCCTCTCAATCCCAACTCACCTGCCAGCGCTTCCCATGCTGGCAGTGAATTCTCAATTATCCTCTTATCGACGCAATACGCCAGGCGAAAGTAACCGGGCTTGCCAAATCCTGTGCCAGGCACCACCAGGATGTTGTGTTTCAGGGCTCTTTGGGCAAACTCCACATCGTCTGCCAGTGGTGATTTCGGGAAGAGGTAAAATGCCCCCTGTGGCTTAACCATCTCAAAGCCAAGCTGCGTCAGACTCTGATACAGCAAATCCCGCATCTTGCGGTATTCTTCTATGTCCGCCTTCTCCCGTTGTAACCCGGCAACCAAACGCTGCATCAACGCCGGTGCATTTATAAAGCCCAACGTGCGGTTGCAAAACACCAGGGCTTCCAGTAATAGCCCCACATTATCTATCCTGGGGCTTGCTGCTATATATCCGATACGCTCGCCGGCTAGCCCCAGATCTTTACTGTGGGAAGTGACTATTATTGCATTGTCAATGTATTTGAATACGCAGGGCACCTCAATATCGTAGACAATCCTGGCATAGGGTTCATCGGAGATCACGTATATCGGCCGTCCCAACTCTTGTGATTTCTCAGCCACCAGTCGACCCAACCGGGCCAGGATTTCCGAGGGGTATACCACGCCGGTGGGGTTGTTGGGAGAATTGATGATAATGCCCCTCGTTTTCGGGTTTATTGCTGCTTCGATGGCTTCCATATCGGGCAAGAAGTTAGCATCGGTATCTACTTCACGGATGACCCCGTTGTGATTATCCACATAAAACCGGTACTCTACAAAATACGGAGTGAGCACAATAACTTCGTCGCCGGGGTTCAAAATGGATTTGAGGACCACATTCAGTCCACCGCCGGCACCCACCGTCATGATGATGTGCTCCGGTCCGATAGCGAGGCCGCTATCCTCAGCGATCGCTTCGGCCACCGCCTGACGGGCTTCCGGGTAGCCGGCATTGCTCATGTAGCGGTGCATATCGGGAATGGGATCCTCAGCCAGTCGCCTCAACTCCTGGTAGAACCTGGCCGGTGGCTCATGCACGGGGTTGCCCAGGGTAAAATCGTATACTTTATCCGCGCCGAAGATTTCGCGCAGGCGGTTACCCTCCTCAAACATCTTCCTGATCCAGGAGGCTCTGGTTAAGGATATTTCTACTTTTTCAGCAATTGCGCCCATTAGTGTCACCTCTCTATTATATCATTACGCCGGGAAGCCATAAAGCCAACTGTGGAAAGACAGCGACCAGTGCCAGACCAATTGTTATGAGGCCGACGAAGGGAACCACTGAACGAATCAGGTTGGCCATGCTAACCTCCGGTGGGACAACTCCTTTCAGGTAGAAGATAGCGATCCCAAAGGGTGGTGTCAGCAAGGACATCTGCAGATTAACGACGATCAATACGGCAAACCATATTGGGTCGAATCCGAGATCGGCTATTATGGGGGAGAAGAGAGGGACAGCGATCATAATGATCGCCAGCCAATCGACAACCATGCCCAGCAAAAACACGATGATCATCATCACCACCAGCATGCCCCACGGTCCAAACCCGAGCCCCATCATCAGGTCCCCCACTACCCTTCCTCCGCCCAGCGCCATGAAGACGCCGATAAAGCAGGTGGCACCGAAGGCAATCAGGGCAATCATCCCCAAAATTCTGCCGGTGCGATAAACCGACTCCTTTAACACCGAGACTTTGAGGCGGCGGTTGAGTGCAGCTACGATCAGGCTGCCGGCGATTCCCAGGGTAGCTGCTTCGGTAGGAGTGGCAATACCCAAGAGGATTGTTCCCAGTACGATGAGGATGAGAAACATCGTCGGAACTATTCCTGTGAGCAGGAGAACGCATTTTTTGTCGGAAGGAAACCCCCCTGCCCTCTTCCGGTATCGGTGGTCCCAGCTCGGGGCGTAGCCCAGTTCTAATCAGTATGTAGGCGATATACAGGGCGGCAAGGACAAGTCCAGGGACAAGGCAGGCCATGAACAAGGCGCCAACCGAGAGCCCAGCCCATGCTCCATAGATAACCAGCATGATACTTGGGGGAATGATGATGCCGAGGCAGCCGGCAGTCATGACAGTGCCGGCAGCCAGTTTCTGGTTGTATTTACAGACGAATACCGTTGCGACCGCCAGCCCACCCCGCAAAGAGGCCAGGATGACATAAAATGCTTCGTATAGTTTATTCTCCGCCCCCGACCGTTCCAGTATACAGCCCATAATAATAAACAGGGGGACGGCGATCAGCTCCTAGGCCATCTGCAGGCCATAGATGCGCCTGACCAGCACGAGCGGGGTCATCTCACCAAAGAAGATCAGGCCGGTGAGTAATGCTACACCTCCTAGGACGAAGCCGACGGGATACCCTAGAAAACACAGCCGCCGGCAGGAACATCCACAGGGGATTAAAATCCATGGTTATTTCTGTCTCCCGGTCAGTATCATTATGTCACGGGTGAATCTGGCCAGGCACTGGAGACCGAGCAGAGCAAAGCCTATCGGCAGCGTCGTCTTTAATGGATATATCGGAGGGTTCCACGGTGAGCCGGTGCGCTCTAATAACTCCCAGGAGGTGGCGGCGAAATCAATCCCCGCCTGGTTGAGAACCGGTTGTAAATAACATCCACCGCAATATGGCCTCCCTCCTTGTGTGTCCAGGCCATTACGCTTACAAAATAGGTTCCCCAGAGCATGATCGAGAGTTCGAATGCCCATACTGTGGGGGCGCCAAATACCGTCCGCATTATCACTTCGTAGAGTATAATCAGGATAACGACGATCATGAGCCAACTGGCACATTTCCCGGTTACCTCACTGATCTTATCTATTGCTTTGAGAACAGCGTTTAGCTTCTTCACTTATCTATTGCCTGCTCTCCGCATAAGTTAATTTACGTCTAGAAATCGTCGAGCGCCTTCATAGGCGCCATCAATTCCATGAAGTCCAGTTGGCTCTGCAGTACCCTGGCAAAGAAAGCACATTCAGCGGCATATTCTTCCAGCACCTCCATCGCCGTAGCCTGTAGTAGTGCCAGGTCTTCATCGGGCAATCGTATCAACTGGGCGCCGGCTGCGAGCTGCCTTTCAAGGGCCCTGGCATTCTCATAGAAAGTAAACTGCTTGTAATGGGCGTAGGTGGCAAGGCCGGCTATCTCCACTATTCATTTCAGGTCGTAGGCAGCTCTGCCCACGCATCCTTATTGACGATGAATATGGTGAACAGGCCTGGTTCATGCCACCCAGGCGCCTGCATGTACGGCGCCGGCTCATGGAAGCCGGCTGCCTCGTTGGACATAGGGCCGGCCCACTCAGCGCCATCTATTAAGCCTGCCTCCAGGGCGGTATATATCTCTCCTCCAGGCAGGGGAGTTACTCCAATCCCCAAGCGTTTGAAGATTTCAGCCTGCAGGCCAACTACCCGCATGCTTCTTCCCTTCAGATCTTCCAGGGTAGCCCACGGCTGGATCATCTGTAAAGCTGTCCCGCCGGCTTCTACAAAGACGCCAGCAATGTGTATATTAAGCGGTTCATAGAGCTCAGCCATCAGCTCTTTTCCTCCACCCCGGAGATACCAGGTCAGCCAGTCCTCGTGGCGGAGCCCGAAGGGTACGGCACCGAAGAGTTTAAATGCCGGATCAAGTCCCGCATCGAAGATGGACCACCATGTGCCCATCTCGATAATTCTGTCTGATACCACTGAGCGTATCTCCATTGCGGGGACTATCTCTCCCGCACCGTACGAATGGATGATCAATCGCCCGCCGCTCAGATCATACACCGCGTCAATGAAGAAATCCTGGGAGTTTACCATCGCCGGATGCCCGGCAGGCCAAAACGCCTGCATGCGCCACTCGAACGTCGGCAGCGGCTCGGGTGCCGGCACATCAGGCTCTACCTCCACTGGCGGACATGCGGGAAAAGAAACATGTCAATCCACCGTCACTATGCCACTTGCACCATCCAGTCACAGTAGTAACACCTGAGGAGTTGTGGGTTGACCTGGCAGAACTTCGCTGTGGCATAGCGTTCCGCATTGGTAACACAGCGTCCGTTGAGACACCGGACGCCACCCACATCCTTTGCTAATTTAGGTGTTTTCCTCTTTGGCCCCTCGCTCACCCCGGTCTCCACGGCTCCCAGAAGCAGAGCAATCAAGGCCATCCTGACTGGAACCCCGTATCCGGCCTGCCTGAAGTAGGCCGCCCGCTTATCCTGGTCCACTTCATAGGCCAGCTCGCCCGTACGGGGCATCGGGTGCATGATCAGGGCATCATCCCGCGATTTTTCCAGCAACTGCCGGTTGATCCGATAGCTTTCCTCGGCAGCATCACCGATTTCCCCGGCAGAAAGTCGCTCCCGTTGGAGCCTGGTGAAGTAGAGCACATCGAGGTTCTTAAGCAAGAAAGTCATGAAACCCTCCTGACCGCAAGGCCCTGTGAGCCTGGCACCACCCCTCCTCGAGGATGTCTTGGCTTGATGTAGCACCAATGAACCTTCAGTAACTATATCTTCCAGTGATTCGTATTCCGTGAGCTTACACCTGTAAGACTTGAGGGTATCTCGGATATGATCCGGCAGTTCGAAGTCCGGGGGAGCGATGCAGGTTATCTCGGCCCCGAATCTGGCAAGCGCGATGACCAGCGAATGCACCGTTCTACCGTGGCGCAGGTCGCCGCATAGCGCCACGCTCTTCCCCCTGATGGCCCCTTTCTCCTTCCTGATGGTGTAGAGATCAAGCAAAGTCTGAGTCGGGTGCTCGTGGGCGCCGTCGCCCCCGCTGATTACCGGAACCGACGAGTGTTCGGCAGCGAGCCTCGTCGAGCCGTCGAGCGGATGGCGCATCACGATAACGTCCGCATATCTTTCGAGCACTCTCACGGTATCGGCAATGGATTCACCCTTGGCAACCGCGGAGGTCACCTGCGCCTCCGCGTGGCTCACCACTGTGCCGCCCAGTCTGTGCATCGCTGTCTCAAACGAGCTTCTGGTGCGGGTGCTGGGCTCATAGAATATGGTGTAGAGTTCCTTCCCCTGGCAAAGATCCAACCTCTTACCCTTCTCAAGAGCAGAGCTCATCTCATCAGCCAGGTTCAGAACCGCCTCTATCTCCTCGTTGGAGAAGTCGTTAATGGAGATCAGATCTCGTCCGGCAAGTGTCACTTGTGACCACCTCTTGGTATTATAACAAACCTATTCCATACAACTCAACGCGAATTCGCATCGGCGGGGAATTTGTGCTAAAATACACTTGTTATGCCCCAGCATATTCTCGTTGCTGTTGCCTGGCCGTACGCCAACGGACCGCTACACCTGGGCCACATCGCGGGGGCTTATCTCCCCGCCGACATCTTCGCCCGCTACCATCGCCTGAAGGGGAACCATGTCCTGATGGTCTCCGGCAGCGATATGCATGGCACCCCCATAACCATCAGCGCCGAAAGGGAGGGGATCAGCCCTGAAGAGGTGGCCACCAGGAATCACCAGGGATTCCTGGAATCCTGGCAAAAGCTGGGCATTTCCTTCGATCTTTTCACCTCCACCCACACCCCTAACCACGCCGAGGTGGTTCACGATATCTTTCTCACCCTCCGGGACAAGGGGCTCATATTCAAAGACACCGTGCCTTCGGCATATTGCCCTCAGTGCGATCGCTATCTTGCCGATCGTTACCTGGAAGGCGAATGCCCCTACTGCCACTTCCTCGATGCCAGAGGAGACCAGTGCGACGAGTGTGGCAAGACCCTCAGCACCACTGACCTGATCGGCCTTCGATGCAGCATCTGCGGCACCTCCCCTGAGATCAGAATTTCAGAGCACTTCTTTCTGCGACTTTCAAGGTTCAGCGAGCAACTTGAATCGTGGGTCAGGGCACAGAATCACTGGAGACCGAATGTCTCCAGTTTTACCCTGCGATACATCAAGGAAGGTCTCCGTGACCGGGCGATCACCCGCGACCTCGAATGGGGGGTTAGCGTGCCGGTTCCCGGATTTGAAAAGAAAC
>JALPXQ010000059.1 GCA_023271515.1 Dehalococcoidia bacterium
AGTGTCTGAGGCGTGGGTTAGCCAGGTTATTACGGTTACGAGACGCTAGCGTTTTCAGGGGGACATTCCTGGCTTTTTCTCCAGCAAGCTATCAAGACCGAGATGGCGATGAGGAAAGTCACCACGGCGATGATTCGGGCCTGTGTCAGTCCCGCTATCAGGAGTTCAGGGTGGTCCCCTCTGGTGAAGAATAAACGCCCACAGAATGTCCTGCTAAGAAGATTAAGGTTGGCCAACGAAAGCCCCCCAGAGAAGCACGTCAATGAAGTCAGTAACCGACCCAAGCCAGATCCCATCAATCAGATTGCCGATTAGGGTATCAACAGAGGTTGGTTAGCAAAATGTTAGCAATTGGTTAGCAATTCTGGACTTTCAAGAGGAAAATATGGTAAAATCGTATCTGATGCCGGGGTGGCGGAATGGCAGACGCGACGGACTTAAAATCCGTTGAACCTTAAAGTTCGTGCGGGTTCGAGTCCCGCCCCCGGCACCGGCGTCCTGTATTGCTGGTGTTTTCGGCGCTCGCTCAGCTTGTGCTGTCCTTGCGCCTCGTGAGATCGATGCACTATAGTATTCGCATTATCTCTGAGGTGACTGACATTAGTTTGACAAGATGCGCTGAATCAGTCATAATCTCATTCATAGAGCAAGATTCTCTGGCACCCGGAAGAATCTCTTGTTGAGGCTCCCGACTTATCCCTGGACCCCTGGGCCAGCCAGGGGGCAGGCTTGGCCACCGGCTGATCGACGATGACGTATGGGGAGCGATCCTCTCGCCGGTGTCTTGCAGAGGAGGTGATGCCTGGAAGGAAAACGCTTCGATTGCCCCAACGGTTGGATCAATTAAAGTAAGGAGGTATCATAAAAATGAGCAAGATCTTGCGCGTCAACATGACCGACCTGACAACTCAGTTTGAGAGCGTGCCCGAGAAGTACAAGACCATGGGCGGACGCGGGCTCACCTCCTGCATGGTCTGCGATGAGGTGCCCCCCACCTGCCACTCCCTGGGTCCCAACAACAAGATCATCTACGCCTCGGGGATTGTCACCGGCACCGCTGCCCCTACATCAGGGCGCATCTCCATTGGCGGCAAGTCCCCTCTAACCGGCACCATCAAGGAGACCAACTCCGGCGGTATGGCCGGTCAGAAGCTCGCCCGTTTGGGCATCAAGGCCATCGTTGTCGAGGGGCAGCCCAAGGAAAAGGGCCGGTACTGGGTCCTTAAGGTGGACAAAGACGGGGCTCAACTGCTGCCGGCGGCTGACGGATGGCTGGGCAAAGGACTGTATGAAACCTATCCCCTTCTCTTCGACAAATTCGGTGAAAAGGTAGCCATCATCGGCATCGGCATGGCCGGAGAAAGACTGATGAGCAATGCGGGTATCTGTGTTAACGACCCTCAGAACCGGCCTGCCCGCTACGCCGGGCGAGGGGGGATGGGGGCGGTGATGGGCTCGAAGGGCCTCAAGGCAGTTATCCTAGACGACAAAGACGGCCCCGGCGTGCCCATCGTCAACAAAGAGGTCTTCGACACCGGCCGCAAGAAGCTGGTGGAGGCACTGCGGACACACGATCTCACCAAGCCCGGCGGCGCACTGAATAGCTACGGTACGGCGGTGCTGGTCAACATCATCAACGAGGCCGGCAGCTTCCCCACCAGGAATTTCCGTGAAGGACGCTTCGAGGGAGCGGCCAGGATCAGTGGGGAGACGATCCACGAGACGTGTGAGAAGCGGGGTGGGGTGGGCACGACCGGCCACGGATGCAGCCCGGGATGTATCATCAGGTGTTCCAACGTCTATCCCAACCTTGATGGCAGCGAGCTGGTCTCCGTCCAGGAGTATGAGTCGGTCTGGTCCTTTGGGGCCAACTGTGGGATTGACGACCTGGACATCACCGGCGAGCTGATTCATCTCTGCAACGACTACGGCCTGGACACCATTGAGGCGGGGGTGACCATCGGCATCGCTATGGAGGCGGGGCTGGCCGACTTCGGCGATGGGAAGAAAGCCATCGAACTGATGCATCAGATCGGTGAGGGCACCCCACTGGGGTATATACTTGGCAACGGTGCGGCGACTACGGCCGGGGTCTTTGGCGTGGTGCGCTGCCCCACGGTCAAGGGTCAGGCCATGCCGGCCTACGACCCGCGAGCCATCAAGGGGATCGGCATCACCTATGCCATCTCCACCATGGGGGCCGACCACACCTCCGGGTACACCATCGCGCCGGAGATGCTGGGGGTGAGCGGCAAGGTAGATCAGTTCATCGTTGAAAAGGCGGATATGGCGCGCAATTTCCAGTATGCCACCGCCTTCATTGATACCAGCGGCCACTGCCTGTTCATCGCCTTCGCCATCCTGGATATACCCTCCGGCCTGGAGGGAATGGTAGAGGAGTGCAACGGGGTGCTGGGCACTGAGTGGACTGTGGATGATGTGGGCCGGATCGGCGGGGAGATCATCAAGATGGAGCGCGCCTTTAACCAGGCAGCCGGCTTTACCAGGGTCCACGACCGCCTGCCCGAGTTCATGAAGTACGAGGAACTCCCGCCCCACAACGTCGTCTTTGATGTGCCTGACGAGGAAGTAGACAAGGTCCATGCCTTCTAGGCTAAACCATAGCCCGGAAGAGCAACCCCCCCTTTGCTCCTGCGAAGGGGGGTTTGCCTTTTGATAGGAGCTTCGGTATACTTAGAGGCAGACGCACCCCTCTCAAGGAAAGGAGATCAGTCGTGATTATTGAGATCAGACTTTACGCCACGTTAAAAAGTTATCGCCCTGAATTGAAGGTGGGGGAGCCCTTATTCCTGAATGTGGACGAGGGAACAACGGTGAAACGTGTCCTGGAGGAGGTGTTGGGCATCCCCGCCAAGGTGGTCAAGACGGTCTTCGTCAACGGCATTTACCGTGATCTCGACCATGTCCTGGCTGATGGCGATCGGGTGGGCATCTTTCCACCCGTTGGTGGCGGATAGCACTCAAGAACGGAGGTAACCGTTCACCACGGAGAGCACAGAGACCGCTGAATGGTTAGTGGCACGAGGCTACAGGCGGGATGAAACCATCATTGGGAACGGGGTATTTGCCGGCGGCGAATTTCACATGAGCAAAGATAGGCTGCAAGAGCGGATAAGGATGCTGGCCGAGGTAGAGGGAGATATCGAGGTCATCTCTCTAGAGCAGGTCAAAGTCTTGTCGAGCGAGTTGGGACTCTCCCTCAAGGAGGTGGAGCTGGCCGCTCTGGAGGCTTGTGTGTTGCCCCGTCGCTACCTGCGCAACCTGGGGACGGTGGGTTGGGATGGACAGGCCCGGCTCCTGCGATCCACCGTGGCCGTGGTAGGCCTGGGTGGACTGGGGGGTTACGTTGTGGAGGCGCTGGCCCGCGTCGGGGTAGGGCGGTTGGTCCTCATAGATGGCGATGCGTTCGTTGACCATAATCTAAATCGCCAGATGTTTGCCACCGAGTCGAACCTGGGCTCTTCTAAGGTGCAGGCGGCCGGGGCCCGCGTGGCCGGCATTAACTCAGCCGTGGAGGTGGTAGGCCACGCAGTCGAAGCCACCCCGGAGAACCTGCCGCGGCTTCTGGAGGGCTCCGATGTGGCGGTGGATGCCCTGGATCGCTTGCCCACCCGCATCATGCTGCAGGAGGAAGCCCGGAGGCAAGGCATTCCCCTGGTGCATGGGGCCATTGGCGGCATGGTAGGGCAGGTGATGACCATTTTCCCTGGGGATGAGGGCCTCTACGCGCTCTACGGGCGAGGAGAGGTGCCTGAGCGGGGGATTGAGGTCGAACTGGGTTGCCCCACTACCACCCCGATGATGGTTGCCTCCTGGCAGGCACAGGAGGCGATGAAGATTCTGGCAGGTATCGGCGAACCGCTGCGTCATCGATTGCTGCTGATAGACGCCGAGGCAGGCATTGTGGACGTAATCCGCCCGGGAATCTAGGACGAAAAGAGGAGACGTTATGAAAGGTCGAGTATTTTCCGGCGCCAGGCCAACAGGAAGGCAGCACATCGGGAATTATCTGGGAGCGATTCAGAACTATGTGAAGCTCCAGGAGGAGCACGAATGCATCTACTGCATTGTCGACATTCATGCGCTCATTTCCATGGAGGATGTCACACAGATGCAAGGCAACATTCGTGAGATGGCGCTCGATTGGCTGGCTGCCGGGCTCGACCCCCAAAGGAGCATCCTCTTCGTTCAGTCCCACGTTCCCCAGGTCATGGAACTGCATACCCTGCTGAGCATGGTCACTCCCCTGGGCTGGTTGCTTCGGGTCCCCACCTTTAAGGAAAAGGCCAGAATGCAGCCTGATAACGTGAATTACGGACTCGTCGGCTATCCGGTGCTGCAGACGGCTGACATCGTTCTCTACAAGGCGGACACCGTCCCCGTCGGAGAGGATCAGTTGAGCCATCTGGAATTGGCCAGGGAGATCGTGCGGCGATTCAACAATCTCTTTGGCCCTGTCTTTCCGGAGCCCCAGACTAAGCTCACCACCTATCCGCTAGTGCTAGGATTGGACGGGGTGAGCAAGATGAGCAAGAGCCTGAATAATCATATCGAGCTGGCGGCAACGCCCGAGGAGACGGAGAGACGGATAATGAGCGCCTTCACCGACCCGGCGCGGCGCTACCGCAGCGACCCCGGCCATCCCGATGTCTGCAATATCTATACACTGCACAGCTTCTACAATCCAGACCAGCGGGATTTGATCGCCGAGCAGTGCCGCGCCGCAGCCATCGGATGCGTGGACTGCAAGAAACTCCTGGCGAAAGGAATAAACAGGGCTCTGGAACCCTTTCGAGAGAGGCGGGCGGCGATTACCATTGATTATGTGGAGGAGGTTCTCGCCGATGGCGCTGGTCGGGCCAGCGTGATAGCAAAGGAGACCCTTAGAGAAGTAAAAGAGAAGATGTGCCTGCTATGAGTGTCGGCCGCAAACCTCGCCACCGATGTTGACCTCCTGGCTGAGCAAACCATCATTGGGTTGGAATTGATGAGGTTATCTGTGGTAAGATATTGATAAAGGGAGGAAAGGGATATGACAGCGCATAGGGAAGAGGCAAAGGATAATGTACTCAAGATGGCCCGGGAGCACGATGTAAAGTTCATCCGGATGTGGTTTACTGACATTCTGGGGTTTCTTAAGAGCTTCTCCATCATGGTTGAGGAACTGGAGACTGCGCTGAACCAGGGTGTGGGCTTCGATGGCTCCTCCATTGAGGGGTTTGCCCGAATCGATGAGAGCGATATGATCGCCATGCCCGATCCCGCCACCTTCCGGATGCTCCCCTGGAGGCCAAGAGACCACAGTACCGTGGCACGGATGTTCTGTGATATCTTGATGCCGGGAGGCGAACCTTTTGAAGGCGACCCCCGGTACGTTCTGAAGCAGAATCTCAAACGGGCTGCCGATCTGGGATTTACCTTCAATGTTGGCCCGGAACTGGAATTCTTCTATTTCAGGGATTCCTGCGGAACGGAGGGGCTCGATCAAGGGGGATATTTCGACATGACCCCGCTTGACGCAGCCAACGATTTGAGAAGAGACACGGTTCTCACCCTCGAGAAGATGGGCATTGGCATAGAATATTGCCATCACGAGGTTGCCCCCAGTCAGCATGAGATAGATATGAGATATACCGATGCACTCACCATGGCGGACAATGTGATGACCTATCGCCTGGTGGTCAAGCAAATAGCCCTGCAACACGGCGTATATGCCACCTTTATGCCGAAGCCTGTTTTCGGAATCAATGGCAATGGCATGCACGTGCATCAGTCGCTGTTCACCGGTGACCGGAATGCCTTCTTCGACAAAAACGATGAGTATCACCTCTCTGAGACAGCCAGGCGCTATGTCGCCGGACTGCTTAAGCATGCCCCGGAGATCACCTCGGTCACCAATCAGTGGGTCAATTCCTACAAGCGACTGGTTCCCGGTTATGAGGCGCCGGTGTATCTATCCTGGGCGCGAAGGAACCGGGCCGATCTGATCCGGATTCCGGAGTATCAGCCGGGGAGGGAGACGGCTGCCCGAATAGAATTCAGATCCCCTGACCCGGTGTGTAACCCTTATCTGGCCTTCAGTGTCATGCTTGCCGCCGGGCTGAGGGGGATAGAAAAAGGATACGCGGCGCCCGATCCGGTATCGGAGAACGTCTACGAGATGACCGAGGAGGAAAGAGCCAAAAGGGGTATCGGCACCCTGCCGGCCAGCTTGTTGGAGGCGATACTGCTCACCGAGAAAAGCGAGGTGGTGCGAGAGGCACTCGGCGACCACGTCTTCGAAAACTTTATCAGGAACAAGAAGATCGAGTGGGATCAATACCGAACGCAGGTGACCGACTATGAACTGAAGAGGTACCTGCCGATACTTTAGGTTTCGATCCCCCCTCATCGCTCTCCGCGGCGAATCGTTGCCGCTCTTTTGTGCAACATGTTGCAGGACGTCCCACCCTCTAACTGCACGCCCCATGAAATGGTATGTCATGGGGCTGGCGACCTCCGGCGAAAAGGCATTGACATCGCAAGAAGGGTGTGTTGTCATAAGTATGCGGTAAACGGTTACCGCTAGCCGTAAGGCACCAGGCCTGGAGGGACGGGGTATGCCCTGTAAAGGGGCGAAGCTCCTTTAAAAATCCCACGCATGACCGCTTTTTAGGGGGTTTCAGGGGGAGAATCCCCCCCATGATCCAGATGAAGAGGATTTACATCAAGGAACAGGTTTGCATCGGCTGCCGCCTCTGTGAGGTGTACTGCCAGGTCGGGCACTCACACTCCAGGGACATAATCAAGGCATTCAAGAAGGAATCCCCCCGACCGTTGCCGCGTTTGGTGGTTGAGGTAAGTGAGACCCTTTCCTTGGCCGTACAATGCCGCCATTGCGCTGAAGCCCCCTGTATCCATGCATGCCTTACCGGAGCGCAGCGGAGGGATCCCGAGACCGGGATCGTCACTGTGGATGAGGAGAAGTGTATCGGTTGCTGGATCTGCATCGCAGTCTGCCCATTTGGTGCGATAAGGCAGGACACATACCGGGGAAGGATCGTCAAATGCGACCTCTGCACAGGGGAGGATATGCCGGTGTGCGTCGTCAATTGTCCGAACGAAGCGCTGCTATACGCAGAGACCGAAGAGGACGTTCTAGCCCGAAAATGATCGCAATAATTGATTATGGCGCCGGCAATCTGCGCAGCGTGCTCAATGCTGTCACCAGACTGGGCTGCCAGCCCAGGATAACCACTAGCCCCGATGAGGTGCTCAGTGCCCAGGCAGTTATCCTGCCCGGTGTTGGCGCTGCCGCTGATACGATGGAAAGTCTTCGGAGACTGGGGTTGGCCGGTCCTATTCGAGAGTTCATCGCCGACGGTCGCCCCTTCTTCGGGGTGTGTATCGGTCTGCAGGTCCTGTTTACCGGCACCGAAGAGGGAGGATGGCATGAGTGCCTCGGTGCCATTCCAGGACCGGTAAGAAAGCTGCCCTCAGGGCTGAAGATTCCTCACATGGGGTGGAACCAGGTCAAGCAGCGGGTTTCTCATCCAGTGTTTGGCGGCATACCAGATGGAGCCAACTTCTACTTTGTTCATAGCTACTATGTAGAGCCGGATGACGAATCGCTGGTAGCCGGTGAGACTGACTATGGCATTCCTATATGCAGTGTAATTGCTACAGGAAACCTGGTGGCAACTCAATTTCACCCCGAAAAGAGCGGGGAGTTCGGACTCAAGATGTATTCTAACTTTTTGAAGATGGCGCTTGCCGAATCCTAAATCGCGAGAGAACACGTGGGGGAGGATGTCCCTGTCCTCCCGGTTGGGCCGACACAGAGGGCGGCCACTAC
>JALPXQ010000006.1 GCA_023271515.1 Dehalococcoidia bacterium
TGCGCTCAGCATGCAGAGCCTGAGCAATCACAGGTTTCAATCCCTCATAGGTAGGCTACAGACATGCTGCAGTTATACTGCAACAGTTGAGGAGGCTGGTTTCAATCCCTCATAGGTAGGCTACAGACCTGAGAGATCTGAGCGACCTGAGGATCAGAAGTCTGGTTTCAATCCCTCATAGGTAGGCTACAGACCTCGACCTCCGCGATCACACCGGCACCTGGGTGACCGTGTTTCAATCCCTCATAGGTAGGCTACAGACCAGAGCTGATTGGCGCCCTGGTAGATGGATACGTGCGGTTTCAATCCCTCATAGGTAGGCTACAGACCCAAGTCTGCCACATCTAAAATAATGCTACCGAAAACACAACGTAAAGTCAAGTTTCTTGCCTCAGGCCGGGATTTCCTATCTGAAATCGCTCATCCTCCTTGCTCGACCCGGTGTCGATCCCTGGGGGTTTTTGCTCTACCGGAGGTCGACAGGCGGCAGGTAACGGCTGTTGATAGTTTATTGGTTGATGGCTTGCTGGTTGAGGGTGCGAAACCATCAACCAACTAACCAACTAACCGTCAACTAGATCACCAGACTCACTCCACCCTTATCCTGTCCCATGATCTGACGTTCCAGGTATTGCTGTCTCCGCGACAGATAGAAGACCACCGAATCTTCATCTTCATCAATCACTTTCTTTACATCAGACTTGAGCCTCGCCAGTTGAGCCGCGGTCAGCTCCCCCTCCAGGAGCGAGTTCTGTACCCAGTTCAGGTATCGTCGCCCGATCTTAAGTACCTGGTTCACCCGTCCCACATTCACATCATAGGCCATGATCACAAACAAATCTCACCACCTCGCCACATAAGGTTCGTAGGGCTGGTCTCCCAAGAGGTGCTTTTCGATCTTGTAGAGATCCAGTCGGATCAGACGGCGATTAGAAACCTTGCGCTTAAGCTTGGGATGATCGATGGTCGTGCGGAGTCGCTTCTCCCACTCTTCGATGAATATCTTTTGGCCCGGTTCGGTGAGAAAAATCCCGCCCGCCGATTCCGAGAAGTGCTTCTCCTGAATCTGTCCCTTGTTGAGCAGGGAGAAGATCGTCCGATCAACAAAGACCGGCTTAAATATCTCGGCCACGTCCAGGTTCAAGGAGAACCGGCGGAAGTTGGTGGTATGCAGGAAGCCAATGCGGGGATCCAGATGGGTGCGATATATCTCGCTCAAGGCGGCGACATACATCATCGAGTTGCCGAAGCTAATCATGGCATTGAGGCGGTTCTGCGGCGGCCGGCGAGTCCGCCTGGCAAAGGAGAACTCTTCTTGCCCCAAGATAACATCAAATGCCTCGTAGTAACTCTCCCGAATATTGCCCTCGATGGCCATGAGGGCTTCGGGTGAGGACTGCTGATCCAGCAGAGAACTGGAACCCTCAATAGAATTCAATACATCCTGCAGGTCGGCGCCGCGGCGCAGGTAATAACCGATCACCCGCTTCATATTCTCCACTGCTCCCTTAATGAACTGCCGGGCAAGAGCGAGTCGCTTGTCGGGATCCAGATAATGCTCCGCCTGATTGAGGATAAGACAGCCGGAATTGTAATGCTCCCGGGGATAGAAGGAGCCGATGTAGTAGCCGTAGTGGTTGAAGAAGTGGAGCAGGATCTCTTGCTGAGTGAGGAACTCGAGCAGCCGTTTGTTAAGGTCTACCTCACCAAAGATGTGCAGTTCAGAGGTGTTCTCCACGGGGACATACTTCCTCTTGCCCTCGGCATCCTCGAACGACAGGGTATTCTGGCGTCGCTCGAATTTTCCACTCGAGAAGATGTAAATTGGTTGTTTCATGGTTGATTATCCCCAGCAGAACTCGGCATAGGCGCAATTGCGACAGAATGAAGTCTTTGCCGGTGCAGGGGGTTTTTCAAGATTTATGATTCTCTCTATATTGTCCATGGCCTCTAACAGGTTGCTCTCCAGTTCATCGGTGAGTTCAACAGGAAATCGTTTTCGTTCTTTCGGCACAAGGAGCTCTCCCCTGGCCTCGATGCCCATCTCTCTGAGTCTCCACAGGTAATAGACGAGCTGCATAGTGGCCGATTCGGTGGAATGAGAGGATTTTTTGATCTCAGCAACGACCAACTGCCCATCGCGCTTCCGCAGGAGATCGATCTTCATTCCTGGGGCGGTGAACTCTTTCTTCTCCCTGGAATAGGACTCCTCCTGGATGAGTCGTCCCAGTTCAAGGAAGGGGTTCTCGGCCTCAGGATTCAGCTCATGGGCCATCAGCCAGACCTCGCGCTGGCAGATGTAATAATACCAGATCAGGGTGCCGGTGATCAGCCCGCTTTCGGCTACTTCGTGGGCACTCAAAACATTCGTGCTCCTTCGGTACTTTCTACCTTGAACCCTGTCTCCGGATCGTACCATGACTCAAGTTGGCCTCTGGGGACATAGCGCATGCCTTCAAGCTCAGGAGGGAGGTTCTGCAATGCCTGTGATGCCGTTACTGAGAGTACGTAGGGGGAGAACTTCCCTCGAAGAGCTCTGATGGCTTGCCGTCGTTCCCACCGATCAGCGATCTTCTTGGCATCGCAGAAGGCTTGCCAAACCGACTCGGCTTCATCATCCAGTTCCACGAAGATGTCTACCTTCTCGCCTGACTCGTCAATCAGGCGGAATTTTCCTACTTGCTCGTAGTTCATGTTATGCAGGTATTGGAGTAGTTCACGTGACTTGTCGTCGCTAAGACGGCCGCGGACCCGACGGAAGTAGTCTTCAACTAGTTGCAGAAATTGGGGTTCACAGACGAGTTTTTTATTACCGATCATTTCGCAGGTCACAGACAATAGTAATCCATCGTAGATATAGGAACAAAAGCGATGGCCACTCCCATCGACGAGCATGATCAGGTCCAGTTGTCCTGTTTCTCTGAGAGAGTTTCGATTTGTGCGGCCAGCTACCTGATTGACAGTATCGAGAGGGCCAAGGTCACGAATGACCCACTCGAAATCCAGGTCCACTCCCGCTTCAATTAACTGGGTGCTGACTACTGCTTTGGGGTATTTACACATCTTGATTGCTTGAATGCGTCGCAGACGTTCCCTTGGCACGACATGAGAAGAGAGAAAATAGGTTTCAAATCCCAAGTCATCCAAAGGGGCCTTCAGGTCTTCATACAGCTCTCTGGCAGTGCGGATTGTGTTTAGCACGATGAGCGTATCCTTGTTATCGTGTTTGAGTTTATCTATAACCAACTCTCCCAGATCCGAAAGGTGTTGGGAAGGCGACAAGTGAACATGGATTTGTGTTCGATTGAGCCTGTGGAAAAACTCCTTCTTCCGAGGCAGAAGCTCTGTGCAGTTTTCAAAAATCGCTGGCTGTGTTGCTGTGGTTAGAATGAAGTATGTATTGAAGCGTTTGGCTAAGATCTCTGCTGTTTCTCTAAAGAGCAACCAGTACTTGGGCGGAAATGACTGTATTTCGTCCAAAATAACAATGCTGCCAACGATATTGTGGAACTTGCGTAGAGATCGATTGCGATTTGAAAATAGGGCATGGAAGAACTGAACAAACGTTGTTATCACGATCTCAGAGTTCCAGCCCTCCACGAGGATTTCGCTTTCCCCAATGTCATACTCGTTTTCACGAGTTGTGAAGCTGAGCTCTGACAGGTGATGGTGGGCTAGCAGGAGGTCGCTGGTAGGCGGTTGGCCTTGCACTTGCTCAAACACATCGTGGAAGACCTGGGCATTCTGGTCGATGATGCTTAGGAAGGGCAATGTATAGATGATCCGAGGGGTATGACCCGTACGGATTCGAATCGTCTCTCGAAGCCTGAGCGCCAGAGATAGCACAGTGAGAGTCTTGCCTGCCCCTGTGGGTGCAGTGAGCGAAAGTATCTTATTGCCTGATAAGAGGATACTATCCAGGCTGGCTAAGGTCTCATCATAGATAGCGTTGCGAAGTTGATTTATAGGGGTGGCGGCATGATCGAATCCCTTGATGGCTCGATAATGATCCACCAGGTCCGGTGCAACGGGGGGGCGAGGGATAGTTTGTCCCAAGGCCGTGATATGCTTATCAGCATCCAGGAGCAACGAGAACAGGAAGTTCTGAAGCAGATAGGGAAGGAGACCTCTGTCCTGTTGAAGCCATCGAAGAAGCTTGAACTTGCCCAGGGACCAGGACCTGGGAAGAGCCTTAAGTTGAGAGGAGACATCCTCCCAATGAGGTAAGAAGGAGAGATAGCGGGGCGGCAAGTGCTGTATCTGGTTTTGGAGAACGGCCACCTCACCAAGACCTGTATCATCCAGCAAGGGCTCAAGATTTCCGTGATGGTGTCTAACGGAAACAAAGACAGCTACAGGGAGGAACTCCCGCCAATCCGGCGCCACATCGTAGCTGGAAAGACCTATTTGGGTGGCAAAGTAAGCTGCCACTGCAGATATCAAGCTATGGCGGGTTTCTGGCTGATTCTTCAGAATCGCCTTGCGCTGGGAATTGCTCTCAGATAGATAGTTCTGAAAGAAGGTGGTTGCTTTGCCCATATCGTGGTAGAGACCCATCAACTGCGCCGCTTTCACAAGCGCTTCTTGGGGGAACGGTAGGTTCAGCGGTGTTCCCAGGGCAAATTCTCGGGCTGCCTTTCCTACCTCTTCCAAATGCGTTCGCAAGGTGACATCAGGGTGCGAGAAAATCTCCTCTTCAGAGTGTGACAATGTACTCATCATTCTCCAGCAGGAACGACTCTTTTAGTCTTGCATGGATAGGCTTGCCCTGGATTTCATAGAGAACTTCGCGATATTCCGTAACGTCGCGCCCCGCTTGCATCTCAGTTGGCATTCGTTCCTTAAAGAACTTGTAACCCGGTTCCATGAGGTTGATGTCCAGCGCAACATCCATCGGCAGAGTTGTGACAACCGGAATAAACTGATTTGCCTCCCCTTTGGCTGATGTCCTAAACTGTCCAATATAAGAGAAGTTCGCTATTAGCTCGCTGGTTCCTAAACACGGCGTGTAGACCGACTTGTGAGCCTTGAGGTTTTCCATGAGAGCCTCGTGAAGTTGGAGATCTTGATGACTGAAGTAAATGCGGAATCTCGGGTCTTTCAGCAATTCAAAGCGTATCTGAGTGCGAGGTTCATGAAAGCCCCTTTTGACCGGAGTCCAATAGCCATCCTTGGTATTAATCAGGTTCATACTAAGCCGTGTTTTTTTGACGGTGTTGAGAAGCCGCACAGCAACATGAGCCTTATCCTTGGTCATATGATGTAAATATTCATCTTTGCCCAGACCAATGACGGCGCTTACCAAACCAGTGATAGTAGTCCTTGGGGGAATGGTGAAAGTCAGTGGGGACGAAGTGGTATAGTGCTTTTTGAAATGAGCGTAATCTCCCCAAACGTCGAAAACGATGAATTGGTCCGGCATTTTCAGAACCCTAACGGCTCAAACTTGATTTCGGTGGCAATCTCTTGCACTTCAACCATCTGTTCCCCTTTGACCAAGGTCAATCGCTTATCCTTGGCGTAGCAAACCTTCTCGATCTTGTCCTTATTCTCCTCCAGAGTCCTGGCCAGATCAGTAAGATCCAATCTTATCTCCGAAACATCCCGAATCTGCTTATCCCTTTTGTCTGAGAGTAGCTTGATCCTGCGATCCAGTTCTCCGATATGATAGTTTTGCTCTTTATAGATCACCTGGAGGAGGAATCGCGGCATCTGCCCCATTTTAGAACGGGTGATCAGGTTTTTGGTACCATCCCACAGGCCTTCCAATAGAAGTTGCAGGTCAGCTTCAGTCATCCGTGTGGTTTTTGCTGCATTTTCATTGACAATTCCATAAAAGGCTATGAGTGAATAGGGCAAGATATATTGTTCAGGGAATGTGCCTTGTCTCTTTTCAGTCCCCGAAGGCATCACTGTATGTCCCCGAACAAAAGTGGGTTCCCCTACTTTATTAAGAGATCTGCCAAATTTGAACTGCACCGCCCCGGTGAGAGCAAATGCTCTTTCGGCAGATTCTTCCTCTGGTGTCTTGCCCTTTTTCTCCCCGCCTTTTCTCTTGAGGGCAAAAGTGCCCCCGAAAAGCCGGATGTCTACACACTTCTCCTTAACTCTATCAGGAGAACCATAGTGTTCATAGATGGCCTCTTTTGTTTTTAGATTTCCTGTGTCATCTCTCTCTTCCCGCACAAATATCTCTTTTTGCTTAAAGTCATGAAGATAGTCCCTTACCGTTCTCTTCAAACGTACGTCGGTAACTATGTTATGACCCGTCTCCTCGTCGATACGAGGTTTGTTCTCATCCATCGGGTCACCGTTGGGGTTGGCATCGGTGACATCATAGATGAACAGGATTTCCGACCTGTTTTTGATTATGCTGGACATAGTCAGTTTTCCTCCTTATCTTTCTCTTTTTTCTTGAGCCCAAGAGCTTCGATGACTGTTGCTTCCAAGTTCATTCCCAAAACAAAGTAGAAGTTGAGCTCATCGGTGGACATATCCCAATCCTGTCCGGATTGGAGGAAATAGTCTGATATCAGTGTCTCAAGACTTCTGTAGTAGTTTTTGCCATACTCCTCCAGCTTATTCTGTATCTTGGGAAGGAGCCCTCTGAAATCCTCCTCCTTCATCATCAAGCTCTTGAGGTTTTTGCGGAAAGGCTTTGAGCCTCGTTCATCGTACTGGATATTTAGCAATTTCTCGGTGAGTACTCCCAAAAGGAAGACGGCTTTTGATGGAGGGCTGCGGAAAGTGCGTTCGTAGCGGTCAAAGAAATCCTCAGCTAACGGTGCCAGATCTGTCATAGGTGTACCTCCTTTGTATTGTTCTTGTTGCTGCGAAAACATCCCTAACTCATCAAAGAAAAGGAGCGCAGAAAGACCGCGGAGAAGGGTCGGTTTCAAGTAGTGGTCCTTTATGAACTCCTGTCTTATTTGAGTCATAAGCCATGAGAGAACCAGTCCTCTGTCCAGATATAGACCCCTGAACACCCGGTCGACAACTTCCAGAAAGACTTTGTTGGAGAGGAAGAATCCCCTCAAATTGTTGAACCGAAACTTGATATCGGCATATTCATTTTCTCTGATTTTTACGTCGTGCAGAAGGTTGCATCTATCCGCCGTCTGTTTGGCTTCGAATATCCGGCTCAAACGGGACGGCAAAACATCCTCCACCAGGAGAGTGATCTCGTGGGGGATTGACGATCCCTTCTGCGTCTCAAAGAAAAAGAACTTGTAGGTGAGCAGATCCGGTAATTCAGCGCACTCCTTCAGGATTTCTCTCTCGTCTTCTGTTATGAGTGCAAGTCTTTCATCGCGCAGTGTATCACCGGATCGATCTGCAATTTGAAAAAACTCTGTGACAGACTTGCTGGCTTCAGGAATGCCTCGCAAGAACTCAGGTATGAGCCAGTATCGTTGCCCGCCCATACGAAATGCCAGGTGGTCATTGATAAACTTCTGTCCTTCCTCAATCTTGAGCATGCAGTCTAAGCAAATAGGGAAGTTCTTCCAGGCCTCTTCCCGCCTGAATCCTCCAGCAATATACCCCGGCTTGTCCAGAGTATAGAACTTGAAAATCTGGCTCAGTGCTTCACCAAAGACCTCTACTTTCTTCTCTCCACAGACTGCACAAACATGATCCTTTGTTGAAATGCCGCGATATTTGTTAAATATCTCCTCACGGAGAAGGTCTCGGAATTCGCTGTAATCGCCCGGATAATTGAGTTTCTCATCTTCCCATAAGCCCACGGTGAGGACTATGTTTTCCTGCTTTTTCACAGAAGAGATGAACTCGGCTTCTCTTTTGATGTCCTCGAGGATACGGCGCTTGTCTGTTGCTATTGCCCTGTGTAGTTCGGCGAACAATGGGTCAGCCTGGCCAAACTTGGTAAACCAGCCCTCCAGCTTTACTCGAAACGTCTTGTCAATATCCGTAACCAGACACGTGGGGGTTATATTTGGGCCGTTGGGGGATCCCCGTCGGTATAGATAGCGAGAGATTTTAGTCTTCGTGCTTTCCTCTCTTTGGATGCGGTCATAATTGAACCCGCCGTCAGTCTTGCGAAAAAGCACCACAAAAACGTTGGGATAATTCCCGTTTTTATTTGGGTCTTGTACCACTGTCGATAGCACTTTGTTGGCTATGTTCTCTGGAGATATGCCCTCCTGTTGCAGCTTTTCCTCCCCTAGCTCTTTTATAGCTTGTAACATCATTCACCCCTTCTGCGTTGAAAGTATCTCCACCATCCCGAATCCCTGGTTCGTCTCCTGGAACTCCACGGTATTTTCCATCATGACAGCTTCCGATTTTGGCGCTGCAAGAATTGCAGGACGTATCTGGCGAAATCATCGAAGTCCGAGAGCCGACTTACGGCCTCATAGATGGCGGCATAGTCCAGGTTCCAGTAGAGGTGAACGATGGCGTTTCTCATCCCGGCCATTCCACGGATTCTTCGGGCAAAGTCTGGTGGGAGAAGTCCGTTCTTACCGGCCAGCTCTATGAGGTTGGTAGTATCCACCTGGTCGAGGTCTGTACCCTTTACTGCCAGAAAATGACGGCAGACATCGAGCACGGATTCCAGGGCGATGCGGAGGTAATGGACTGAAAGTTCTCTGCGGTCAACCTGAGCCATGAAGTCCTCAAAGGAGGTGAAACTGCTCTTTAAGTCCATTAGTCTGGCTACCACATCGTCCAGGCGGGAGAGGTAGCTCGTTACTCTTTCAGCATCCAGCTTCCTTGAGGCCATAGAAATTCCTCCTTTGATTCTCTTTTCAAGCTCGGCCTGCGCCAGAGTCACAAAAAGGCGGTGGTCTTCAAGCTGAGTTAGCATTTTTTCGAGGAAATCCGAAACGGCCGCGGGGCAAGCCTCATAGATAACAAGCCCGGATAGAGCGACCCTTTTCTTTAACTCAAAGGATGCCCGATTAAGCGGCAGGAGGTCAATGTTATCCGCCTTAAGAATCCGGCAAAGGCCCTCGTAGAGATCCTGAGATTGGGTGAAGGAGTAGTTATCGAAGAGCACGGCAAAATCGGCATCTCGACCGCGACCGTCGAGAAGCGAGCCATGAAGGTAGGCCAGGCGCACCTGCATTGCCTTGAAGATTTCCGCCAGCATCTCCCTTTGCTGCAGGATGTCTTCAAGCTGGAAGGCACTCGGGAAAGAGCAAAGCTCTCTAAGCATGGTGACCTTCACCTGTCGTAATCAGTAATACCACCTTCATTTAACCTCTTGACCACCTCCACCATCCCGAACCCCTGGCTGTTCTTCGATCCGAGTCCGGCATCATAGGCCAGAAGAAAGAACGGTTCCGGGAGGTCCAGCTCGTAAACCCCCGACCATGCCTTGATCACGGTATCACCATATTTCATGATCTTCAGATCGCGGTTGCTTATCCGGATAGGCCGAATGTGTGCCTTCCCGTCCTCAAGATTCTGCAATTGAGCCTCTCCCCAGCCGAGTGCCCTGGCCTTTCGCTTCAGATTGGAGAGCAGTTGTGTCTCCCAGTCTCGCTCAGAGGGGCTGTAGTAATAGGTCTTCTTCCGCCCTTCGGCCGTGCTCAGTGTGCTGTAAATGGTGATCGGGGAGAGGGTTCGGACACGCATCGGTCTGGACATCTCCGGCAGCGGCTCTACCTCCATGCTGGATACCTCACAGACTTCCTTCCCCAGCCGAACCGCCGGCCCTTGTAGAAGGTGCTCTGCTAAGGATTGCAATATCTGCTCGTGGACCGAGCCGACATGGACCCTTACCGCTCCGCTGAATTCGATGGTACCCGGGGTGATATGGTAGCGGCCCTGCAGGTGGCTGAAGGTAAAAAGCTTGAAGGAGCGCTTCCCCAGAGACAAGCCTTCATCGTGGATCCAGTCAGCCAGGGCATCATCAAGATTGCAGTATATCATCCCCTGGACTTCTCGGTTGTACTGAAGGGGTAGCTTTAGCCTGCCGCTGAGAGGCTCAAGCTGAAGGGCGATTCTCACCTTCTGTTCGTCTCCTCCGCTTGCCCCTGACCCGATCAGGGGCTTGCCGGGCAATGGAATTGCAGCGTCGGTCTTGGCAATACATTAATATACCCTATTGATTGGGGTTTGTCAATCGGGAAACTACCGGAGGTACCTGGTGAGGCGTGGTGGAAGAGGTGCGTTCAACCTGGTTCCGGGTTGCTTGGGCTAGGGAAGGTGACCTTACTTAATGCTGGCGCGCATGGAGCATAAAAGAACGAAATGGACTTTCAGGATAGGCCACAAGCCCGAACCATCTGGGATTTCGGTTTTGCCGCACGATCACTTCGCCTCCATTGGAGCACCTTCTCCACTTCCCCATACAACTCTGCTGAGGTATAATCGCGCGGATCAAAACGAGCAATAACCTCATCCTTGTCCAGGAGTAACACGTGCCAGTTTTCATCCAGGACAACATCGAATCCGGCATTCCCGTCATCACTTGAGAGCATTCCCCAAATCTTCATCATGGCGCTATTCTCCCCTCCAACTCCAAACCGGAGGTGGGGTCTTCAACTTCTATCTACATTACACTGTAACCTACTTGGGTGGCTCAAGAACAGTGTGTAGCCCCTCATTATTGACATGCTCTTCTCCCTGATTTGTTGAGGGTCTACCCCCAAACCTTTTTCACCTTATTAGTGCCGCATCTGAGGATGCCGCCTCCTCCGGGTGGCCACGCCATTTTACCTTCCCTTGGGATCACCGCGTCTCATCCGGAGCTCCATCTCCACTTCCTTTTGCAACTCTGATGCGGTGTAGTCACGCGGATCAAAACGGGCTATAACTTCACCCTTGTTCAGGAGCAGCACGTACCAGCTTTCGTCCAGGACGAGATCGAATCCATTCTTTTCATCGTCAGCCGAAAGCATTCCCCAGATTCTCATCATGGCTTTAGCATTCCCCCCTTCGGTCCTGGCCGATTGTGGCTATTCATCACCGCCGGATGGTTCCTCCGATTCCTGGCGCTGGTTCTCGCCTGCTACTATTGTAGCTTAAAGGAACCCGTTTGGCTAGCAGTCCTGGAGGACCCCGAGGGGCAAAATCCTCGAGCGCAGACAGAGACTGGAACTCAAGCTCTTTTCTGTGTTATAATATAACCGGTGTACATGCCCTAAGACCAGCATGTAAGCCCTCATTGTTGGCCTGTTCTACCCGCCAATCTATTGATGGTCTACCCCCAAAGGAGGTAACAGGTAAGTTTTTCCAAAAATTGCGCTTGACAGGAGTTGTAAAGTGTGATAAACTACATTCAGGTTTTGGAAAAACTAAACTCTTACAAAGGAGGTTTGATTATGAAGTGGATGAGGATAGTAGCCATAGTGGCGTGTTTTCTTCTGGTCGGGAGCGGAGCCTGGCCATTGATTGCCTCCGCTGAAGTATCGGTCGGCCCGAAAGACATAAGGCCGGTTGACTTAAGGGAGCTGTTGCCGGAAGAAATACAGGATCAGGATCCAAAGATCGGTGCAATCCTGGAAGCTGAGATAGAGGCCAGGCCCGGCGAAGATCTCGCAATTATTTTAATGATGGAAGAGCAGCCGGGGTTAATCGAGGGAGACAGGTTTGATATCGATCAGGCAAGATCGCTGGCAAGTGCAACGCAAGCCCCTCTGGTAGGATTATTAGAGGAATTAGGGGCGGAGAACATCACTCAACACTGGATCGTCAACGCGATATCGGCAAATGTTCTGGCCGAAAGAATCGCTGAGATTGCTGCTCATCCAGATGTGGGAATGATCTGGCTGGATGAGCCGATTAGACCCCCCGAATTGATACCCGCATTGCCGGATTTCGGTGGCAGCATGATCCGGGTCTCTGAGTATTTGCGGGGCTACGTGATGTCCTCTAAGGGGACACTTAGCGCTGCCACACCAGAGACCGGGACAATCTCGGGCCGGGTAACTGATGAGGATGGAGCCGGAGTGGCCCTTGCTCTGGTGTCAGCACGTGATGCGGTAACGGGAGCTTCGGGCTTTGCCATGACGGATGACAACGGTAATTATACCATTTCCGATTTGCTGCCGGGCATTTACCGGGTGGGAGTCTCCTCTCACCCGTTGGCGCCTCCACCCCTGATGGCGGATACCTTATGGCGCATAGAGGTTATTGCCGGCGAGGTAACCACTGCTGATATCACCCTGGAGAATATCATCCCTGCGGAAGTCGGGGTCGTCTCCGGCAGGGTGACTGATACGAAAGGACTTGGGGTAGTCAATGCCCTGGTCATCGCAGTGGATCCGGAGACAGGGGTTTTAGGGCTGGGGTGGACCGATGCCGCCGGTAATTATACCATCCCTAACTTGCCGCCGGCCACTTATGTGCTGGAGGTTATGCCTGAGGGGGTTCATCTCACGATGGCTCGCATCGCCGACGTAGACGTTAATGAGGGAAAGACAACTACGCTTGATGTAACTCTGGCGAATATCGTCCCGGCACAGGTTGGCACGATCGCCGGTCGGGTAACTGACGAAGCAGGGGTTGGGGTGGCCGGTGCCGAGGTATTCGTATGGGATGAGAAAACAGGCGTTTTTGGCTATACGGAAACCGCTGCCGATGGCAGTTATGCCATTCCTGACCTGCCGCCGGGCATCTATAGATTGCAGATCTCCCCGATGCCGGAATTCTCCCCGAAGCTCCGTCTGGTGATCTCTATCGTCGAAGACCTGGAGGTTATCACCGGCGAGGCAACTATTGAGGATGTCACCCTGTATAGGGATTATGGTGATGACTTCATAGGGGCACCAGGGATGTGGGATAAGGGGTTTGATGGCAGTGGAATAAGGATTGCCATACTGGACACCGGTATTTGCCGGTATCACCCCGACCTGGATGGGGGGAAGGTGATAGCAGAGAGAGACTTCACGGTGTGGGATCGATTCAGCGAGGAAGAGATAACAGAGGCAGAGACGAATGACTACTCTATAACCCTGAGAGATGCACGGGACCTTGAGGTGTATCTGAGATGGGAGGATCCGGCAAACGACCTGGAACTCTTCGTTACCGATCCGGATGGCTATGAGCATTCAGGTATAGATATTGGGAATTACCGGCGCATTCTTATACCTGGGCGAGTCGCGGATGGGGACTGGACGGTCAACGTAGTGGGCGCTACGGTCACTGGAACGGAATCCTATTCCCTGAGGATAGGGTTCAACAGTGCCTGGGATGATCATGAAGTCGGACATGGAACGCATGTTGCCGGAATTGCCGCTGGAGCATACAATCCGGAGATAGGCATCACTGGTGTCGCCCCGGGGGCATATCTGATCAACGCGAAGGTATTCAATGTGGACGGTGATACGCAGACTTCGTGGTTGATATCAGCAGTGGAATGGTCCGTGGAGGAAGGGGCTGATGTGATCAACTTAAGCCTTGGGGGCTGGCAGGGAGATGGAGCCGGCCGAGACCTGCTGGATGTGGCGGTAACTCACGCGGCAGGTGCAGGACATATCGTGGTGATCTCTGCTGGGAACTGGGGACCGGATGAATCCACCATTACCAGCCCGGCGGTTGCACACGGGGCAATAGCAGTGGCGGCATCAAACACCGTAGATGAGATTGTCTTCTTCAGCTCGAGGGGACCCACGGGTGATGGAAGGGTCGGGATCGATCTGGCAGCCCCCGGACTGGGGATAATTGCCCCGGTGCCTCTATGGCTTCATCCCACCGGCTATGCCGACTGGCCGGGCACCTCGATGTCAGCACCACATGTGGCCGGTGCAGCGGCACTGTTGCTGCAAGCCTTCCCCAATTTGATCCCTGCGGAGATGGAAAGGGCGCTGAAAAACTCGGCAGAGGACCTGTTCTTCGGCATATTGGAACAGGGTGCGGGAAGGTTGAATGTGGCAGTTGCCTATCTTGCGCTCCGGGAGGGCATTCTGGTTGATCACGAGTGGTCGGTGGGCAGGGTGCTTCCCGGTAGCCACACAAAAACTTTCACCGTAGAAAATCGCGCCGCCGAAGCAAAGACCCTGCCTATAGACCGGTCAGTCATGACCGATACACAGGATTTCCCTGCCGGCGACTGGATAATTGTGCCTGGAGAGATAACTGTCCCTGCAGGAGAGACGGCCACGTTCATAGCGACGATGAGCATACCTGCTGATACCGCAGCCGGAACCTATGTTGGCTATATTACGCTTGGCGACGTATTGATCCCCGTTTCGGTCAATCTGATCCAGCCTGTTGCCCCGGGCACAAGAGTTGACATAACCGGGACTGTGGACGAAGACTGGGACTTCATCCACTACACCCTGGATGTCGAGCGGGGCACGACCGAATTAGGGCTGACTCTAGATTGGACGGATGAGGTTAACGACCTGGACATCTTTCTGTTTAATCCCGAAGGTGACCTGGCAGCAACGTCATTTTGGGATTATCCAGAGGCCATCTCAATCAGCCACCCAACCCCTGGACAATGGACAGTTGCTATCATGGCGTGGTGGCTTGCTATTCCGGAGACCTATACTCTGCGGGTTCATTCGCCGGATGTCATCCCACCAGCGGTAGAGATTACTTCCACTGCTGCCGATCCGACCAACATCTCACCGATTCCGGTGACCGCAACCTTCAGTGAGGACGTTACCGGCTTTGAGCTCGGCGACGTCACGGTGGGGAACGGAACTGCAGGCAACTTTGTTGTGGTGAGTGATAGGGAATTTACCTTCGAGATAACCCCTGATGCCGACGGTGTGGTAACTGTGGCCGTCGCCGGTGGTGTGGCACGGGATGCCGCCGGTAATTACAACACCGCTGCCCCGCAGTTCAGCATTACCTATAACCTCGCGGCTCCGACGGTAGCGATTACTTCCACTGCTACCGATCCGACCAACATCTCACCGATTCCGGTGACCGCGACCTTCAGTGAGGACGTTACCGGCTTTGAGCTCGGCGACGTCACGGTGGGGAACGGAACTGCAGGCAACTTTCTTGCGGTGAGTGATAGGGAATTTACCTTCGAGATAACCCCTGATGCCGACGGTGTGGTAACTGTGGCCGTCGCCGCTGGTGTGGCACGGGATGCCGCCGGTAATTACAACACCGCTGCCGCAAAGTTCAGAATTATCTATGACGGCACGGCGCCAAGGGTGGTCTCTATCTCGCCGGAGGCCGGTGCTGCTGGTGTGCCGACTGATATCGGCATCTCAGCCACCTTCAGTGAGGAGATGGACAAGGCTCTGGCGGAGGGGGCATTCTCCATTGAACCTGCCGTGAGCGGGATCTTCAGGTGGGTGGAGAATACCATGATCTTCGAGCCTGATGTTGACCTTGAATATGGTACTGGCTACACTGTTACCATCTCCCCCGCGGCTAAGGATCTTGCCGGCAATCCTTTAGTCGTGGATTACACCTGGAGCTTTACCACTCTGACAGCGCCCCTCAACTGGGCGCTTATCGGAGGGATAATTAGCGCTGTGGTGGTGATTGTGGGCTTGTTGGTCTATTTCCTGGTGATAAGGGGAAAGAAGGGGAGACAAGCGGGAGTGAGGGGAGTCGAACCACCATGAGCATCGATAGATACCCACCAACGGATTTGAAGTCCGCGAAGTCCACCGGGACCCATTCACTCCCTTAGAAACCGGGATTTGCGTAACTACTGAGGTTGTCAGGCCTGCCCCCGGCCGCAGGCCCAGGGGTTCACGGTTGTATGCCTAACCGTTCAATCTTGAATCTTGATCAGTCTAACCTTGAACCCTGAACTTCGGAACTTTGAACCTGAGCAGTTACGGATTGGCGTTGCATTCCGGCAGCGAGTTCTATTATACTTGCTGGGGAGGATTTATTCAAATACTCCTCTCTCACAGAGGTGATCATGTCAGACTGGCAAGAATTAGAAAAGAAGTATTTTATGTCCACCTTCAAACGGTTGCCGGTGACACTCGCCCGCGGCCAGGGCATCCGGGTATGGGACGATAAAGGGAAGGAGTACCTTGACTTTGTGGGGGGGTGGGCCGTGAACGTTCTGGGACACTACCACCCGGTCATCACCGATGCTCTCAACGAACAATCTCGTACCCTGATCCAGGTCTCAAACCAGTTCTACACCATACCGCAGTTGCATCTGGCGGAGCTTCTGGTGGAGAATTGCTGCCTCGACAGGGTCTTCTTCAATAGCAGCGGAGCCGAGGCCAACGAGGGGGCCATCAAACTTGCTCGAAAGTATGGGCGTATTCACCTCGATGGAGCGTATGAGATCATTACTGCGATGGGCTCCTTCCATGGGCGCACTATGGCCACCATAGCCGCCACCGGCCAGCGCAAATTCCAAGAGCCGTTTGTACCCCTGCCCGGCGGGTTTATTAACGTGGAGTACAACAATATCGAGGCCATAAAGGCCGCTACCTCCGCTCTCACCTGCGCGGTGATGCTGGAGCCACTCCAGGGCGAAAACGGAGTGAATATCCCGGACAGTGACTACTTCCACGAGGTTAGAAAATGGTGTGACCGCAATGGCCTGCTGCTGATCCTGGACGAGATCCAAACCGGTATGGGCCGAACGGGAACACTTTTCGCCTACGAGCAACTCGGCATCGAACCTGACATCATGACCCTTGCGAAGGGGTTGGGGGGAGGGGTGCCCATCGCTGCCATATTGGCCAGGGAGAAGGCCACGGTCTTCAGTCCGGGGGAGCACGGATCAACCTTCGGCGGGAATCCTCTCGTCTGTGCTGTGGGATACGCAGTCCTGAGTTTCATCCTCGAAAATGGGGTGCCGGCAAGCGTCCGCGAAGTGGGCGCATATCTGATGGCAGAGCTCGATAGGCTGAGATCGAGTTTCGATTTCATCACCGATGTGCGGGGAAGAGGGCTGTTGGTCGCCCTGGAATTTGAGGGGGAAATCTCCGGCAAGGTGATAGAAGCCTGCATCGAAAGAGGGCTCCTGCTCAATCCGGTGAAACCAAATGCCGTCCGTTTCATGCCGCCGCTCATCACCCGGAAAAAAGAGGTCGATGAAGCCATGGGTATCTTGAAGGACGCCTTGATTCAAGTATCGTAACAGTCATGGAAATAATCCCCGCCATTGACCTCAGAAACGGAAGGTGTGTCCGCCTGTATCAGGGTGACTACTCCAGGGAGATGGTTTTCTCCGAGGATCCGGTGGCGGTGGCCCTGCGCTGGCAGGGTGCGGGGGCGAAGAGACTTCACCTGGTGGACCTCGACGGCGCTGCTGCCGGCGAGATGTGCAATTCCCCCACCATTGAAGAGATAGTCTGCCGGGTTCAGATACCTGTTCAACTCGGGGGAGGGATACGTCAAATCGAGACCATAAATCATCTGCTCGATTCCGGCGTCAGTCGAGCGATTCTAGGCACGGCAGTCATTGAAGACCCTGGCCTGGTAGAGGAGGCCTGCCGCAGATTCGATGAGCGCATCATCGTCAGCATAGACGCCCGGGAGGGGTTTGTCAGGGGACACGGATGGAAAGAGCGAGGCAGGCTGACCGTCAATGAAGTGATCCGTGAAATGGTACGGCGAGGGGTAAAGCGGTTCATCTACACCGACATCGCCCGCGACGGCACGCTGTCCGGGCCCAACTTTGAGGAGATCGCGAAGGTGATCGCTCAGGCTGAAGCGCCGGTCATCGCTGCCGGCGGCATCGCCTCAGTTGAACACCTGAGGAGGCTGGCGGGGTTGGGCGCGGAGGGGGCTATCATCGGCAGGGCGATCTACACCGGGGATATTGACCTCGAGGAGGCACTGTCTGCGATCAAAGAATGTTCCGGACAGAAGGGAGCAGGATAACAACCATGCCAAAATTCGACGAAAAAGGTCTGATCCCGGCAATCATTCAGGATGCCAACACCGGTGAGGTGCTCATGCTGGGCTACATGAGCCAGGAGTCACTGGAGAGGACGAAATCCACTGGACAGGCATGGTTCTGGAGCCGCAGCCGGCAGGAATTGTGGCACAAGGGAGCGACTTCAGGCAATTAAATGTGCACTCGATCCTCATCGACTGCGACGGGGATACCATCCTGATTAGAGCGAAACCCGCCGGCCCGGTATGTCACACCGGAAGCCGGTCCTGCTTCTTCCGAAGACTCGACGAAGAGTAGCCACGTTCTACTCTTCAGTCTCGATCACCCCTTCAAGCGCCGCTATGGCTACCTCGACCTGCTCCGAATCGGGTTGCCGGGTGGTCAGCGACTGGAGCGCCAGGCCGGGAGCCATAACGGCTCGGATGATGCGGTTTCCGGTATGGTTGGCGGCGAGGTGAATCAGGTTCCTCCTCCAGCTCTGACTCAGCGGCTATCTTAGCCGAAAACATCAGGGCCTTGACCCCCAGAATGAGGGCCTCGATCAATGCAAAGATGCCGCGCAGCAGCGGCATCTTTTGCAGGCGGCCGGCGTAAATGGTACTCACAGGATCGGCCATCGAGACAATCTCGCCATCGGGACGACGAACGGCGACCTTCATCCGATTAGGCCCCCGCATCATCACTCCCTCAAGAACCGCCTGCCCACCATATCGAATTCGCTTGGGCAATTCGCTCTCCCAACTGAAAAGAAGGGGCTGGAGCACTGTTAGTCAGATGACGGCAATGGCCTTGGCTGTTGCATCTCCATCGGTTTGTCGCAACATTCCACCCCACCGTCATCCGCCTTGGTAATCAGAACCTCGCTATTGCATGCTTCACAGCGAAACCTCTTGCCTAATTCGTTTGGCATGTGAAAATTCCTCCTAGGATTTCAGTTGCATCGGCTCCCCGCAGCACTTGACTGAGCCTTCACCACCCCGAGTGACTATCAGCTCGGTGCCGCACTTGAGGCACTGATACCGCTTCCCGACTTTATTAGGCATGGATGCACCGCCTTTGTAAGTCTTAATCTCTATTATACTTCCCCCTCTCAAACCCGTCAAGACGTGGTCGATCAGCACATCTTGGCTCTCGGGCTTTCCCTTCAATAACCAGGGTGAATTCTCCCCTGGGCTTCGCAAAGTGCTCGATGGCCTGGCTGACCGTCCCTCGGAAGATCTCCTCGTGAAGCTTGGTCATCTCACGGCAGATGGCAAGTCTGCGTTCGCCCAGCACCTCACCCAGATCCACCAGCGCCGATCTCAGACGGTGCGGTGTCTCAAAAGCGACGATAGTTCGTGACTCAGCGGCGATGGACTGGAGCAGTTTTCTCCTCGCCCCCTTTTTCCGGGGCAGGAATCCCAGGTGAATGAACTGCTCGGTGGTGAGTCCCGACACAGCCAGTGCAGTGGGAATAGCCGAGGGCCCCGGAACGGGCACCACCTTTACGTCACGATCAATCGCAGCCAGAACAAGATCGTAGCCTGGATCGTTGATTCCGGGCATGCCCGCTTCCGAAATCAGTGCCACGTCTCCATGCTCAAGAGCCCTCAAGAGGTACGGGAGCTTGGCTCGTTTGTTATGCTCGTGGTAGCTGGTCAGAGGGGTCTTGATCTGATGCGCACAAAGGAGCCGTTTGGTCCTGCGCGTATCTTCTGCGGCGATTAATCCTACCTCATGCAAGACCCGGATTGCCCGCAGTGTCACGTCCTCCAGGTTGCCAATGGGCGTCGCCACCACATAGAGCGTAGACATCACTCTCAATTATATTCCCTGCATCCCCATTAGTCCACATCTTGGGGAGAGACTATGACTTGTCATCCGCCGGTTCATGTGCTATAATAATGTGTTCCTGAAAGGAATCGATAACCGGAGGAAGAGGGGGATTTGCGTAACTACGAACTGACCGTAATAATCGATCCAGATATCGCTGAGGAGGATGTTCCTCAAACGATGGAGAAACTCACAGCATTGGTCGCCAAGAGCGGCGGCGGCGTCAATGAGATCAACCACTGGGGACGACGGAAATTGGCCTATCCTATAGGGCATCGTGGGGAGGGCAATTATGTGATGATGAAAGTGGAGTTCGAGCCGGCTAAGATAGCCAAGTTTGAAAGCAGCCTGAATCTCGCTGAAGAGTACCTTCGCCATTTGTTGGTTAGATTGGGCGATTAAATCGTAGAAGGAGTTCGAAATGTTCAATAAGCTGATGGCCATCGGAAATGTAGGAAGAGACCCGGAGATGCGCTTCACCCCCAGTGGGAAACCGGTGACGTCTTTTAGCCTGGCCACCAACCGGTTCTTCACTGCCTCCGACGGGGAGCGAAGGAAGGAAACAGAATGGTTCAATATCGTTGCCTGGAACAGGTTGGCAGAGACATGCAACCAGTTCTTGACCAAGGGACAGCAGGTCTACGTCGAGGGGGAGATGAGAACCCGCACCTGGGAGGGGCAGGATGGACAAAAGCGGTCCCGGGTCGAGGTTCACGCGAATCGGGTGATCTTCCTCGATCGCCGTGCAGTGAGTGCACTTCCCGAAGGAGAGGCCCCCGAATTTGAGGAGGCTCAGGAAGCGATAGAGCCGGAGGAACTCCCCTTTTAAACTGCCAGGAATAATCTCTGAAGGTAAGCGTTCAGCCACCCTACGTCACCCTGAACGAAGTGAAGGGTCTCCGAGATTCTTCGCTACGCTCAGAATGACAGTAAGGTGAACGGCTACCTCTGAAGAATGGAGCGGAAGTGAGAGGAAAGCGAACAAGCAATACAAGAAGCCGGGATAGAAAAGGATTTGTTTCCAGACGTAAGGCCTGTCCATTCTGTGCTGACCGGTCTCGGAAGATAGATTACAAAGAGCCTAATACGTTGCGCCGCTTCATCTCCGATCGCGGCAAGATGGAGCCCCGGCATAGAACCGGCGTCTGTGCTAAACATCAACGATTGCTCAGTACCGCTCTGAAGAGAGCCCGCTATCTTGCTCTCCTGCCCTATACTGCCGAACATATTCGCTGGAGTGGCGGCATTCGGGTAAGGGGCCGACCAGCCTGACTCCCGCCGTCACCGAGCGATCTTTAGTGTCCTAAAGGGGCGAAGCCCCTTTAAAGATCGCATGGCACGCAATGACCCAGGAAATGACTCAAGGTGAAGGATAAGATTGAAATCGGCTTGATGGGTCTTGGAGTGGTTGGCGTTGGGGTGGAGAATGCCCTGCGAGAAAAAGTAGCGGATATCGCCAAACAGGTAGGCGCTCCGCTGGTCGTGAAGAGGATTCTGGTTCGCGATCCATCTAAGAAAAGAGCCTGTCAGCCCCATCTGCTCACCACCAACCCACGGCATATCTTCGACGATCCCGGAATAGACATCGTCATCGAGGTTATCGGCGGCGAAAGCCCCGCCTATGACTACATCAAGGAAGCCCTCTCCAGGGGAAAACACGTTGTCACTGCCAACAAGGAAGTGATCGCAAAACACGGATTCGAACTCCTGAGTCTGGCCGCCGAACACAACGTTGCTCTACTCTATGAGGCGAGCGCCGGGGGAGGCATACCCCTGATCAGTCCCCTGCGGCACGACCTTCTAGCGAACAAGGTTTCCGCGATCCACGCCATCATCAACGGCACTACAAATTATATCCTCACCAAAATGGCTCTTGAGGATATAGATTTCACCGCCGCGCTCAGGGAAGCTCAGGAGCTGGGCTATGCCGAAGCCGATCCTGCCAGTGATGTCGAGGGCATAGACGCCGCCTACAAGCTGGCCATCCTGGCTGCTCTGGCATTTCAGACTCAAGTCCTCCCCGGGGATGTCTACCACGAGGGGATCTCCCGCCTGGCAGCGCGTGATTTCCGTTATGCCAAAGAACTGGGCTATACGGTAAAGCTCCTGGCCATAGCCAAGAGAGAAGATAACACCTTTCAGGTGCGAGTTCATCCCACCTTCATTCCCGATGACCTGCTGCTTGCCAAGGTAAACGGCGTGTTCAATGCGGTGCAAATTGATGGTGACTTGACCGGTCGAATCCTTTTCTACGGGCAGGGTGCCGGGGCGCTGCCAACTTCAAGCGCCATCCTGGCTGATGTCATCCGCCTGGCCCAAAACATGAGTCAAGGGTCGAGCCCGATGCCCCGAGTTCAGATGGACCAGACCATGGCCGCAAAGCCCATTTCAGAGATAGAAACCCGTTATTACCTCCGCATGACGGTCGCCGACCGGCCTGGCGTGTTAGCGCAGATCACCAGGGTGCTTGGGGAGCTTCTAATCAGCATTTCCTCCGTGATTCAGAAGGAGGTTGACGAGAGAGCGCAAAGCGCTGAGATCGTGATCATGACTCACCCCGCCCGGGAACGAGCGATGCAGCAGGCAGTCAGCGAAATGAACAAGCTCGAGGCCGTCAGGGAGATCAGCAATCTAGTCCGAGTTGAGGATTAGGCCAAATGACCCCTATCCTGGAGAGATACCGTGACTTTCTCCCCATAACGGCTGCCACCCCGGCAATTACCATAGGTGAAGGAGATACCCCCCTCGTCCGCTCCCGAAAGTTAGAGAAAGAACTCTGCTGTGGTGAGCTCTATTTCAAGCTGGAGGGCTGTAATCCTACGGGTTCATTCAAAGACAGGGGAATGGTTGTCGCTGTCGCCAGGGCAATGGAGGCCGGAAGCGAAGCTATCATCTGTGCTTCAACCGGAAACACCAGCGCCTCGGCAGCGGCCTACGGGGCTCACTGTGGATTGAAGGTATTTATCCTCGTGCCGAGAGGGAATATAGCCCTGGGAAAACTCGCCCAGGCATTAGTATGCGGAGCCCGGGTCATCGGCATGGATGGTAACTTCGATCAGTGCCTCCAGATGGTGCGCACACTGACACAGAGGCACCCCATCACTCTGGTTAACTCTCTGAACCCGCACCGCATCGAAGGACAGAAGACCGCTGCCTTCGAGATCGCCGATGCTCTGGGGCAAGCGCCCGATTATCTCTTCCTTCCTGTCGGCAATGCGGGCAACATCACGGCGTACTGGAGGGGATTTGTTCAGTATCGAGAGGCGGGCAGAACCGGGCATCTTCCCCGGATGATGGGATTTGAAGCGGAGGGCGCGGCAGCCATTGTGCACAACAAGGTGATCGAAAAGCCGGAGACCATAGCCACGGCAATCCGCATCGGCAATCCGGCAAGCTGGCAAGGCGCTGTTGCTGCCCGAGACGAATCCGGCGGGGTCATCGACTGTGTTAGCGATGATGAGATTCTGAAAGCCTATCATATGCTTGCGGCCAAAGAGGGCATCTTCGGAGAGCCCGCATCTGCCGCTTCCCTGGCCGGGCTCATCAAGTCGGTGCGAAACGGGCTCAGCCTCACGAACAGGAAGGTTGTTTGCGTGATAACAGGCAATGGTCTCAAGGATACCGATACCGCTCTGAAACAGGCCCCGTCGCTTATCGAGGTCCCTGCTGACCTCGCGGCTATCGAGCAAATCATGCTTTGAGACAAGAGGGAGGTTTTAGTGTGATAGACCGGGCTAAGATCAGAGACGCAATAACCTCGATAATCGAAGCCATCGGTGAAGACCCAACGCGGGAGGGATTGGTTGATACCCCTGGACGCATTGCCAAGATGTACGCCGATATCTTCAGTGGGCTTCACCATGACCCCGCAGAACACCTTCAAGTGGGCTTTGACGAGGGGCACGATGAGATGGTGATCGCTAAAGCCATCCCTTTCTATTCCATGTGCGAGCATCACTTCCTGCCTTTCTATGGCCTGGCTCACATAGGATACCTGCCCAGGGGCCGTGTTGTTGGTGCCAGCAAGTTAGCCCGCACGGTTGACATACTGGCTCGACGCTGTCAATTGCAGGAGCGGCTGACCACTCAGATCGCCGATACTATCGTCAAGGCCCTGGAGCCAAAGGGAGTGGCGGTAATCCTGGAGGCGGAGCACCTCTGCATGACCATGCGTGGAATCAAGAAGCCGGGCAGCAGCATCGTCACCTCCGCCATGCGCGGACTCTTCCGGCAGCGTGCCGCCACCCGCGCCGAGTTCCTCACCTTAATAAGGCCGAACGCAGCCGTCCACCAAGCCTAAGTTTCTGACTGGATAACAGGATAAACGAGTACGGCCCAAAAAGTTCATTTGCCCTCAGAAACCAGCGTTTTCAATGGAGCCCCGCCGATGACGATAACGCCATGTCACATTGCAAGACCTGACCCCAATGGTGCTTGACAGAACTTGAGGAATGGTGCTATACTAACCTGGACAAGCCAGAACCAAGAGATTTGGATGGTGAAGACAGTAATCGTCGTCAGAGATCTTATCAAGAGCTATGGTGACCTGGTGGCTGTTGATGGTGTCAGCTTCGAGGTCTACGAGAACGAGATCTTCGGTATCGTCGGGCCAAACGGCGCCGGCAAGACTACCTTGGTGGAGTGCCTCGAGGGACTGCGGATCCCCTCCAGTGGGTTTATCCGCGTCCTGGATCTCGATCCAAAGGCAGACGGCTACAAACTGAGGCAACTGATAGGCATACAGCTCCAGGAGGGCAAATTCCCGGACCGGATCAAGGCGAGAGAAGCCCTGGAGCTCTTCGCCGCCCTTTACTCCCGCTCCCTGCCGGCCGGGCCTCTCCTGGAGAAGGTGGGGCTGCTGGACAAGGCCGATGACTACTTCGATAGCCTCTCCGGAGGCCAGAAACAGCGGCTCTCCATTGCTCTGGCCCTGGTCAACGACCCGCAGGTAGTTTTCTTCGACGAGCTGACGACGGGGCTCGATCCCCAGGCCCGAAGGGCGATGTGGGGGATGGTCAGCAGCACCCGCGAGGCCGGCAAGACCGTTATCCTGGTCACTCACTTCATGGAGGAAGCGGAGCGGCTCTGTGACCGGGTCGCCATCGTCGATCGAGGCAGGATAGTCGCCCTGGACACCCCAGCTAACCTCATCAGGGGCATTGACGGCGGCTTGAGGATCAACCTCTGGCTAGATAACCTAAGCATAGTAACCCAGCTTGAGAATATCAAGGGGTGTCAGGTTGCAGTCAGCGGCCAGGACATCACCATCCAGTGCGCCGACGACCTGGTTGTCGATGAGGTCAAACTCGTCCTGAAAGACAATAACTGCAATTTCCACGACTTCACCGTTTCCAAGCCGACTCTTGAGGACGTCTTCCTCTCCATTACCGGCAAGGAGATGAGGGAATGATGGTTCTGCGGCAGTTCGTGAAGCTGACTTCAACCGAGCTGAGGCTGTTCCAGCGCGAGCCGATAGCCGTGCTCTTCACCTTCATCGTTCCGGTGTTCTTCCTCTTCCTGACGATGGAGGTTTTCATCCCTGGTGATGCCCCCAGGGAGATCGTCATCAACTATGTAACGCCGTCCCTGATGGTTCTCATTATCGCCAGTACGGCTGTATTCGCCGTGCCTCAGACCATCGTCTCCTACCGCAACATCAAGTTCCTCAAGCGCCTGAAGGGCTCTCCGGTTAAGCCCCTTACTATTCTGAGCAGCTTGGCCCTGGCTAATTTCATCGCCACGGTTCTCGGAATCGCTCTGCTTGCCGTTGTGGCGGTGCTGGTCTATGATGCTAACCTTGCCGGGAGCCTCCTTTCCTTCCTGGCCGGCTTTGTCCTCGCCTTCCTGAGCCTTGCCGCTATCTTCCTCTTTATCCCCGCGGTAGCTCGCTCGGAACGGATGGCCATCGCCATCTCATACATCATCTTCTTTCCGGTGATGTTCTTCTCGGGGGTGTTTATTCCGCTGGATAGGCTTCCCGATTGGATCGCGCGCTACATTTCCCCGTTTATACCGATCACCCATGCCGTTGAGCTGATGCAGGGATTGTGGCAAGGCAATCCACTGCTTGATCTCACCCGGGAAGTGCTTATCCTGCTGGGTATTCTCTGCCTGGGCCTGGTCATTGCCGCCCGCACCTTCCGCTGGGAATAGCCGGCATTTGAGGGGATGGGCAAGAATGAGAAAAAGCGCCCCCCTGCTAAGGACTGTGCCCATATAACAACCTCTCCGGATTTACCCTGGCAGTATAATATGCCAACTTGAGCCCTACCGCAAATAGCATGAAACCAAAGGTTAGCATGATATCTCGTCCCGGTTCCACCCCCACACCCCAGGCAACGAAGAATATCACCAGAAATAAGCCCCACGTCAGGAATCCCGCAGATACGTTAGCCATTTTCACACTGCGTGCTCTAGCAGAAGCAAAAAGCCCTGCTGATACAGTAAAAAAAACTACCGCGGGAACAAGCACAAATACATACGTGAGTAAAGCCGGAGGTTGAAACGCTTCTACAATAGCACTGCTCAGCAAAAAGTAGATTGAAACGATGATATAGGCACATGCCAGGGAAATGGCGAAATAGAAAAGAAACTTGCCGAAGAAGATGTTCCTCCATGAGAGTGGAAGCGAAAGGAGGCGTTCCAGGGTGCGGCTCTCAGCCTCCTGAACAATAGAAGGTATAACCAGCAGTGAAGCCATTACAGAGACGAAGAATGGCAAGAGCAATGGGCCGAAGGTCTCCAGAGAATGCTTTACCATCGCTACCTTTTCTGCCTCAGTCAGGACAACGTCTCCAATTTCCATTGGCAATACACCAACGAGCTGCAGATACATCACTGTTGGGAAGAATAGCCCATATACCATGCTTTGAAGGACCAATCGCACAATTGCCCCTTTATCGCTCTTCAGTTCTAAGAATTCCTTGTAGAAGACAGACCACAACATTTTCAAGATTCCTCCCCTCTTATAATCTCCAGAAGTATTTCCTCCAATCCCAGAGGTCCAAATGCCTGAATGGGGCAACCTCTCCCGATGAAGTATTGTAATACCTGATTTGCATTTTGACCTTCGCCTAAGGTAAAGGTTACGGTATCTCCGTCAACAGAGTACTCGTTCGTGCAGTTGGTGAGACCATCGAGGTTAGAGGGTATTTTCTCAAGGACTATTCTGAAAGCCTTACCAAAGACTTTGGTTCTTACTTCATCCTCGGTGCCGCAGGAAGCGATTCTACCCTTTACAATCAGGGCTATCCGGGAGCAAAGCTTCTCGACATCGGCCAGATCATGGGAACTGACCACGATTGTTTTGCCGGTATCGGCCAACTCCTCCATCTTGTGGCGAATAAACTGTCTCGACTCGATATCAAGCCCGGTGAAAGGTTCGTCAAAAAGAAGTATCCGCGGCTCGTGCAGAAGCGCACATATTAAGCTGAGCCTCTGCTTCTGACCCTTAGACAACGTCCTGATCTGGCGGTTCCAGAGAGGCTCCAGAGCATACTCGTCGAGAACCCTTAAAGCTCTCGTCTTATCCAATTGAAGATGCCAAACCCTGGCATACATTTTCAAGGTGTCAAAGACGGTGAAGCCCTCGTAGAGCAAGGGTAAGTCCGGGAGATAACCTAATAGCTTCTTGGCCCTGAAAGGGTCAGTTTGAACATCGATGCCATCCACAGATACCACCCCGGAATCGGGCTTGAGCAAAGCTGATAATATTTTGCAAGTAGTAGTTTTTCCCGCACCGTTAGGGCCGACAAGGCCTAAGATCTCTCCCGCCCTAACCCGGAGGTTCAAACCCGAAAGAGCCATAACTTTGCCATAACTCTTGAAGACTTGTTCCAGAATGAGAATATCGTCGCTCATAGTGTCTCCTTAACTCTTGCAGGACCGCCATATATCGCACAGTCCCATACAGTACTTTTGCATTTCACAAACCCTGCAATCATCAAACGTACGAAAATTTGCTCTTCTCATAAAATGGTTCTTATACCTGTTCCATGAATCCGTAGAAATATCCCAGTTTGGCAACGACGGTTCTCTCTTGTGCAAACAGGGTACACCATTCCCAGACGAATCAATAGTGAGGCAGATATCCCGGGCAGGACAGATACCTGAAAAGCTTGTAGAATATGTGCTCTTCAGTGACGAACTTAAGCAAAGAGGCAAGGGCGGTTTGAGAACAATACCCCCTAGAAACCCTAATCGTTCTAAAGTTAAGAGAACCTCCGCAAAATCCTCCATAGAACCCCCACCACGATTCACTAAAGCTAGATTTATCGGGAATAACTCTGATATCCGCACAATTTCTCTTGTACATGTGACTAACTTCTCCGTCTGGCTGGCTGTGCGAGGCAAGTCAGAACATAAACTGGGGTAAAACTTCCTCTCCTTCTCCTCTAACAACAATATCAGCCGCAAATATTCTTATACATTCTTCTGGAATCTTTTCAAACTCATAAGTTATGAGGGAAGGCTATCACTCCCTTTGGCGAGGCTGCTTGTGGAAACCCCCGTTTGTGGCTTCCGGCCTAAGGCTTTTCGGGTTCCTTATTCTTGCTCTCTC
>JALPXQ010000060.1 GCA_023271515.1 Dehalococcoidia bacterium
GGCTCATTGCCCAAAGGCCGCCCGTTCGAATCCAACCCCCGCTACCAACCACAGTTAAAAGGAGCTAAGATGCTTTGACAGGGCGTTCAGTAGTGCCAGATAATCCTTCTTAAGAAAGCCTGCACCTAACTTTTTGCCGTCTATTTCGTTATATATTATAGAGGGGCAAATCCTGGTGAGAAGGGAGGTGAGAGCCAATGATGATAAGCTAAATGCGATCAGGCCAACTGGGAGTTCGTCCACACTCACAAGAAACCCTCATGGGCGACTGCCCACCAACGAATCACGAAAATAGCCTGTCATTCTGAGGGAGCAAAGCGACCGAAGAATCTGCTAATGCAGGGAAGTAGAGATTCTTCGCCTTTGGCTCAGAATGACACGCCAATAGAACTCTATTTTCGGAACAAAAGTGGGCAAAAATATAAGAAAGGAAGGTAAACCAAAATGAAACTGAAGGGAATAAAAGGCATCGCCTTACTTGTGGCTGTGGTATTGTTGCTGATGGGAGCAATGGCTGCAATATCAGCAGCGGGTGGGGAAGAGAGGCATGACGAGTTTCGATGGGATGCTCGCTATTGGTGGGAGGCGCCACCCTTAACTGCTTATGAGCGCCAACACGTGAGGGAGATAATGGTCTTGATATTTGACCGTTATTTCGGAACAGATATCACCAGGATGAGTCCAAAAGAATTTGAAGAGCTGGGGGCAACGATGGGCCCTGAAAAAGAAAAAGAGGCACTTCGTCTGTTTGAGCAGTACGCCGAGAAGAGAGGGTTTGAAGTGCCTGTGGGGATACCCGTTCCTGGAGAGAGGCCCGCTGAGGTAACCTACTGGTGGGGGTTGGTAGATCCTGAATACCGCGCGGCTGCAATTGCCCGGGCGGAGAGAGACATTCCACAGAGACTTCGCAACCGCCGGCAGCTTGCTGAGGAGTGGGGAGTGGAAGTCTGCTTACCTTGTCCTGACGAAATCAATGTGATGACATTGACACCCGAGGATTACAGGCTTCTTCTTAATCCTCCCCCCCTTCCTCTTAGATTGTGGTCGATTGACGAGATGAGGGCAGTGCCGGATGTTGTTGCAGTATATGGAAGGGCTCGAACGTATACTACTCAGGCTGACATACAGCAATGGCTCGATGAATTGCGTAGACTTCACCATTCTTCTATGCGCATTGTGTGGGCGAGTAGCCCACACATAATCACGACTGGGGTTGACCATCGTGGCTACTTCTCGGTAGGGCTCAATATGGACGAACTGACAATGAAGGAGGCTCAGGCACTTGCACCTCAAATCTATGTAGCCATATCTGAGAAGGCGGAGAGACTTGGTATCCAGGATGTTCCGGTTGTATTTCACCTCACGAAGGTCAGAGTGCTTCCTGGCACCGTTCAATCTCCTGAGGTAGTAGGCACGGCAGGATTGCCACCTGCCCAACCGGGTTACGATGACAGGTATCGCTCATACCTGGTGGGATTGAAATAAAAGGGAGGCAATTAAGAAAGGAACCGCTGATGCATGCTGATAAACACAGATATGCCTCTGTAGTTTTTTCAATCTCCGTGGATCGGTGTTCATCAGCGGTTTTCTTCCCCATATTGCTTAAGGGCTGTGTAGTTACCCTTGAAGAAAGTTTGGCCCTAACTTTTTGCCGTCTCTTTCGTTATATATATATATAGAGGGGTAATTCATGGTCCGCAATAACTGAGGTGAAAGCCAGTGCCGATAACCTAAATGTGGCCAGACAAGCTGGGAGTTCGTCCGCACTCGCAAAAAGTGGGCAAGAATATAAGAAACGGAGGTAAACCGAAATGAAACTGAAGGGAATAAGAACGATTGCCTTGCTTCTGGCCGCTGTAATTCTGGTAGTAGGGTCAGTAGCTGGAATAGCGGCAGCGGGTGGAGAAGAGAGGGATGAGGAGTTCCGATGGGATGCTCGGTATTGGTGGGAGGCACTACCGATAAGTCCCCATCACCAGCAGCAAGCCAGGGAGGTAGGAATCCTGATATTTGACCGCTACTTCGGGATTGATATCTCCGCTATGAATTGGCAAGAACTCGACGAATTGTGGGATGTGATAGGCCATGAAAACCAAGAAGAGGCGGAGCGTCTCTTTGCACAGTATGCCACAGAGAAGGGATTTGAAATACCCGGAATGCCTGCTCCGAGGGAGGAGTTCGTGGCCCCTCCTGATGCAACGTGCTGGTGGGAGTTTATAGATCCTGAGCTCCGCGACGCCGCAATTGGCACGGCCAAGATGAAGCTTCCAGAGATGGTCCGCTCCTACTGGGAATTGGCTGACTGGAAGGGAGTTGAATTGCCCATCCCTCGCCCTGAAGAGCTTGACGTGATGAGATTGACACCAGAGGAACATCAAGCCATTCTTGCCCCACCGCGCTTTCCTCTGGGAAGGGTAGGAGTTGAGGAATGGCTGGAACGGTTCTATCCCGGTTCTAATATCATCGCAGTGTTCGGGAGAACGCGCACATACGATGACCCGACGGAGTGGTTCGATGCCTTGCTCGAAGCACGCAGGCTTATGAGACCCCTTTACCCTCTTCTCTTTAGGGAGTTGGGGGTTACTTCGATCGGTATTATCGGGGCGGGCTATATCCATGTGCAACTGGATTGTGGCAAGCTGACACCTGAGGAGGCAAAAGCAATTGCCACCAAGATTTATGACATGATAGCTCCAAAGGCAGAGACGGTGGGCATCGAAGGTGTTCCCGCAGTGTTTGTGCTGGAAGCAGCCTGGACAGAAGAACCTCTAAAACGGCTTACTGGCGGGGAAGGAGCCGAAACAAGGGAGCTTTCAAATCCGCCTACCTTCAAGGATCCCCGGGAGCATCTAACTACACCCCTCCCTCTTGACCAGGGCTTTCGCCCTGTACCTGGTGGAGCTCAGGTGGCGAGAGGCGACGGCTTCGTCGCCACAATAGGCTTCCCAGTTCGGGATCCCATCCCCCTTTGGCCGGATGACGAGGATCTCACCACGGTTGGTCATCTAGTTCCAATAATAAATACGCCGCTATACCAACCACTACCCCCACACCAGATTGGCACGATTGCTGATACTGGGAGTTTCGGTGGGCACGCAGACGTAGCCCGGGTGGCCACCCCTGATGGTGATGTCATCCCCTACGTTCGCACAGGCTTCGCCTTTACACTCCCCATACTCGGTTGGCGGGACCCGAAGCAACATGAGACGGCCAGCATATTTGGAAGGACAAGCGGCCCTGTCTCCGGGCAGATATATCGGGTAGGTGTGACTAGACACAGTGCTACATTTGGGTTTCTCGAAAACCAAGTTGAGGCAAGTATTTGGCTAGAAGGGGGAGACAGTGGTGCTCCGCTATTTGGAATCGGGCCAGGGGCTGGAGTGACAGTAAAAGGAATCGCTGGGGGTCACTGCAAGGTGCGCCGTTGGATAGGCATCTTTTCACCAGTCTCGGGAGTAATGCATGAACTGCCGGGGTGGTATCCCTACACGAAATGATGATCCAGGCATGCGGCAACAGCCCCATCGTCGCTCCCTGGCAAGAGGAATGTAGATATATCGCCTGCTTCGCGGGGTGGAGCAGGGGAAGCTCGTCGGGTTCATTACCCGAAGGCCGTTGGTTCGAATCCAACCCCCGCTACCAAGCAAAATGGGTATCCGTTCACCAAGGTTTAAGTTCTTGACTGGATAACAGGATAATCGAGTAGAGGTCGACTCCAGGGAAAAAGGGGAGAAGAAAAGGAGAACCAAGAAAATGAAAAAATGGTGGTTAGTGATCAGTCTGGTACTCGTGATTGCCATGCTCGGTGCCGGGGCACTTGCCGCTTTCTATGGTAATCAGCAGGTGGCGGATTATGGTTACGGTATTGATCTCGCTGCTATGATGGATGGTCATATAACTGATGGGTTTGAGAAGGAATTTGAGCCCCTTTACTGGTGGAGAATAGCAGAAGACCGCCATGGCGGGTGGATGGCAACGATTGTGGAATGGGTTGCCACAATAGAGGAGATGACTCCCAATGAGGTAAGGAAAGCCTGTAGCCTCAGGTTGCCATGGTTAAGAGATTTCAGAATGAGGCCCGACGAGGTAAGGGAAAGGTTTGGAGAATTATTCCCCGGTGTGGATATGTGGAGCATGACTGCCCGGGAATTTAGTGATTTTATCCAAAGCTTGCCCTGTTTGCCTCCTCCTCCTTGCAGACCCTTATGTCTTGAGGAGGTGAAACACAATCGCAACATTATTGAAGCATTCGGGAGGGTACCTCAGTTGTCCACCCAGCAGGAGTTAGACGAATTCAACCAGAAATTGGAAAAGGTGCTGTCGGAGCTAGCTCCTTTATTGTGGGAATTAAGGCTCTGCAGGGCTCCCCGCCGGTTTCGCCTCGTTAGAAGCCTTGGAGTCTTTGGAGGGGCGATCACCATCGAACTTGATCACTTTTATTTCCCTCGAGCAGAGCAAGTCTATGGGTGGATCGACGAAAGGGCCGAGAGCCTCTTTGGAATCGAGGAGGTGCCGGTAATATTTTGCAGCTCTTCGCGTCCCGGCCCAGGCTGCCCCCGTCGTCCCCCCACATGGGACGAACTGGTTAATGCTTTACCGCATTTGGTCGCCAAAAGCGAGGCCTATGAAAAACTGGCCGATGCTTTACCTCACTTGACCGCCCAAGGTGTGCCGGTGGTAGATTTTGTCCTGGGCTTTGGCGCCCCCGATCCCCGTATAAGCATCACTCGGGTCGTCCTCGTCACGGTAGCGCTCAGGGAAGTGAAAGAGGAGTACAAAGAATCCATAAGGGCAATAGTCGAGGGCGTTGAGGGTATAGAATTTGACTTCTTCCAGGCCGAGTTTACCAGGGAGGAGATTTGGGGCTGGCAGAATAAGATCTGGGAGACTTTCTCACGCCCCTGGGACCTTCCGCCGGGCATAATAGAGGTTCCTGTATCCGGAACATTCTCATCATGGAGGGGACAGAGAATAACGGTTCGCATTGCTGGCAGGGTAAAGCCAGAGTATATCGAGGCAATTAGAGTTCTCGTTGGCCATGAAGCTCCGCTCTACTTTCAGGGCGGAGGCTCCCGGCCTCACCACACCCGCTATTGGAGAGAACAGCAAATCCCCGATGAGGCAAGGGAGATGCATGATATATTTGTTCACGTCTCTCAGGAGCTCTTTCCCGACGTTGACTTATTAAATATGCGCATCGGGGAAGTGGAGGAGTTCATTAAGGGATTAAACGTCGAGGAAGCAACAGAGCTTATGCGCATGGTCATTGATTATGCTCTGGAGCAAGGATTAGTAGCCCCGCAGGAACAGCAGGAGTTAGAAGAGAAAATGCTCCAAGAATGGCTGGAACGGAGGCAAGAATAGATGGGATACTGAACCTAACTTTTTGGCGTCTGCATCGTTATAAACTATAGAGGGGTAAATTTTGGTCATAAGGGAGATGAGAGCCAGTGACGATAACCTAAATGTGGTCAGACAAGCTGCGAGTTCGTCCACATTCACAAAAAGTGGGCAAGAATATAAGGAACGGAGGTAAACCAAAATGAAACTGAAGGGAATAAGAACGATTGCCTTGCTTCTGGCCGCTGTAGTTTTGGTTATAGGCTCAGTGACTGGAATGGTGGCTGCCGGTGGTGAGGATAGGGGTGGCCCTTATTGGTGGGAGGAGGATCCCTATGAACAGAGGCAGCTAGTAGAGATAGTGATACTGGTGCTTGACCGCTACTTCGGGATAGATGTTTCCCGGATGAGCCAAGAAGAGATGGACGAGGTAGGGAGATCGATAGGCCCCGAGGGGCAGGAAAGGGTACACTGGTTGATTAAGTATTATGCTCAAAAGAAAGGGTTTGAAATACCTGAGCCTGTGCCCTGCAAACCACCGCTGGTTGATCCTCCCGTTGAGGACGTTTACTGGTGGGAGATAGTGGGCTGTCCTGAGGGGGAAATAGAGGCAATAATGAGGCAGATCGCTGAGGCAAAGGGGATGTCTCCCGATGAGGTAAGGGAAAGGTTTGGGGAATTATTCCCCGGTGTGGATCTGTGGAGGATGACCTTCGAGGAATTTGATGAATTCCTTGACAGCCTGCCTCGACCCCCTTTCAGGCTGATATGTTTTGAGGAGATGGCGCGTGATCCTGGCGTTATTGCGCTATTCGGAAGGGTTCCCTCGTTCTCCACTGCGCAGGAAACGAAGGAATTCATTAACAAATTGGGAAAGATATGGTGTCTGGCATCACCGGAGCTACGTAAGAGGTTTGGCCATTGCGACTTCCCCTGGGTAATGATAGACTGGTCCAGGGGAGCTATCTACATAAGGGTAGAGCCAGAGCATCTGCCAAGAGCAGCAGAGATCTATAAGATCATAGCTGAGAAGGCGGAGAGCCTCTTTGGAATAAAGGATGTGCCGGTAATATTTAGGGGCGGTGTTCCCCCGATCCAACCTCTTAATGCATGTGATAGCCCGCAAGCACCACAGGCTAGCTACGCTCTCCCCCAGCACCAGCCACCACCGCCATGGGAACCTCCGCCCCACTGGCAGGCACCATGGAACGAACCCTTCGCGGAGATACCTGGTGCGGTCAAAGTTACACCATCTGATGCCGGGAAGAGATACTCAACAGCAAGCTTCGCCGTCCGGCGATCTACATGGTGGGACCCGTTTGACCCGTGGGACGAGGATTACATCATAACGGGTCACAAAGGCCCGGGGGGAACCATAACCCCCGTGAACATGCATATATACCAGCCCCTTTCCCCACACGCAGCCGGACAGGTACATGATAACGTAGGCGTGATCGCGTATGCGGATGCTGCGCCGGTGGCAATTTGCGATGGGAGGGTGCGCCCCTACATACTCATCGGCGGCTCTCTGAGCAACCCGGCTCTGCGTCCAGTGTTTGCTTCTGGAGATCCCGCCGTAGGAGACAATAATCTGGATAAGCGCCGGGAGGACTGGTTTAATCTTCTCGGTAGATGTAGTGAGGCATCAGACATTACAGAACTGGGGTCCCTTTGAGGAGCTTCACGATCAAGTTATAGTGAGGCCACGGGTACACCTCCCGGGAACAACGGGTGGAGATTCCGGGAGTCCCTATTGGGCTCCAGTATGGGATCCAGTAAGAGGAATACATGGAGCAAAGATACACGGACTTCATTCAGGCACAATACCTGCCACGGACTACATGGTGCTTTCACCAGTATCAGGTGTGGAACGCGAATTTCCCGGCTGGCGAGTCTGGGTGAGAGAATAAAGTTCACTGGCCACCAGGTCAACAGATTGGCGAGACCTGCAAATGGTGGCTGGCAAATCTAATGCCAGCCACCATTAGGGATCATCTGTATGGATGTTGTGTCAGCCATTGCAAGGCAGTATAATCTACTCGTCGGCAGTGTCACACCACAGATTAAGCCGGCGGAGGTTACCAGTTGCAGGATGAACAGAACCTCGTCCACCGGGCGCAGCAGGGAGACCAGGAAGCCTTTGCCGAGCTTTATGAGAGCCATTTTGACAGGATCTTTCGCTATGTAGCGCTGAGGGTAGGCAACAGGATAGAGGCAGAGGATATTACCCAGGAGGTCTTTTTGAAGGCGGTTAAATCTATTCGGAGCTTCAAATGGAAGGGTATACCCTTCTCCGCCTGGTTGTTTCGTATCGCCAGGAACGAGGTGATTGACTCTCTGAGAAAGAAAAGCAGGCAGCCGACTGTTCCTCTCAGCGAGTTGCCACCAATCCCCGTAAGCAGCTCAGGCAACCCGCATATGCTGGTTAAACACGAAGTGGATGTTGACCAACTTAGAGCA
>JALPXQ010000061.1 GCA_023271515.1 Dehalococcoidia bacterium
TGGGGACCTCGATATATCGCTGATAGATGAACTCCCCCCGGGGAGACGGGAGATCAAGACCAGATGGCTCAGCCCCCAGCGGAGACAGGACGGCTACGAGTTTGTACGCAAGCAGATCGCTCGAGCACGCCAGGCATTCATCATCTGTCCACTGATCGAGGAATCGGAAAACATCGAGGCCCGGGCAGCAACAGCCGAATATGAGCGCCTGTCGCAAGAAGTATTCCCTGATCTGAGATTAGGGCTGTTGCACGGACGTATGTCTACTTCGCAAAAGGAAGAGGTAATGCAGCGTTTTCGAGCCGGAGAGATAGACATACTGGTCTCAACATCGGTGGTCGAGGTAGGCATCGATGTCCCCAATGCAACGGTGATGCTGGTGGAAGGTGCGGAGCGATTCGGGTTAGCGCAGTTGCACCAGTTTCGGGGTAGAGTTTGGCGAAGCAGCCACCAGAGCTACTGTCTGCTGCTATCGGAGAACCCGTCGGTGGAAGGGGCGGAACGCCTGAAGCTGATGGAAGAGATCCATAATGGGTTTCGTCTGGCGGAGGAAGACCTGAGGCTGCGCGGTCCCGGTGAATTTTTCGGCACTCGACAAAGCGGCCTGCCCGACCTGAAGATGGCACAGCTTTCCGATGTGGGACTTCTGGAGATGGCTCGCTCCGAGGCTATACGGCTTTTTGAGTCCGATCCTCAGCTTGAGAGGCCAGAGCACAAAGCCCTCTCTTGCGCCGTTGCTCGATTGAGGGCAAGTGGCGGCGATTCATGAATTCTTGGGGAACCGAGGTAACGAATGGGGGATTGAAGCCTGTAAAAACAGGCAAGTTTGTGATACGCTTTTGATAAAGTGCAAACCTGCTTGAGCGATTATTGAGCCTACGGCATCAAGAATGTAAGGTGCTTTGCGTTCCGTGATGGAGGGGCTAGAGAACTCCCTCTGTGAAGTGGTTGACATTTCGGGTAGGCGATGGTAAACTTGAGTTAAGAGATGGGAAAGTTTCGCAGTTCTATTATCCTTGCTCTGCTGATAGCCATCCTCGCTGGCGGGGTGGTATTCTTCATAAGGCAAACCCCAGTAACCTATCCCATAGAAATCACCCTCCCGCCACCTCCCCAGGAGATCAAGGTTTATGTCAGCGGCGAGGTGCAAAATCCGGGCATTTACGTCTTGAACAAGGCCGCTCGCGTCTCCGATGCCATCGAGACTGCCGGAGGGTTTACTTCTAATGCTGACGGCGATGCGATCAACCTGGCCCGAAGGCTGCGAGATGGAGCGCACATTCATGTTCGTAAGATCGGAGAGGCACCACAGAGGATTAACATCAACACCGCCGATGCCTGGCTCCTCAGAGCCCTTCCCGGAATTGGTGAGGTTCTGTCAGAGAGGATTATCGAGTATCGCACCGAGCATGGGCCTTTCGAGTCCATTGATGAGTTGAAGAAGGTGCGAGGCATTCGCGAGTCAACCTTTGAGAGGTTAAAGGATAAGATCACGGTGCACTGATGAGGCTGGTTTACCTCAGTCTGGCCTGGATTCTGGGCATCTACCTGGGGTTAAGATTTGCCTTTCCCTGGAGCATCGTCTTAATTCTGTCTGGGGTCTCCCTCTTCCTCATTATTCTATCGCATCGCAAGAAAACTCTCCTCTGGGGCGGATTCTGCCTCATCCTTCTTGTCGGTGCCATCCTTCGTTCCCAGTCGGTTCCCATCGGAGATGAGCTTGAGTCGTACCGCGGATTACACGAGCTACGAGGGGTTGTCGCTACTGATCCCGATGTCAGGGATTTTGCCACCATCCTTCGACTTGAGGTCAGGGAAATAAAGTTGGACGGGGAGTGGGAGAGCGTCTCGGGCACGGCCCGGCTCAACGCTCCCCGGTTCCCTGGCTGGGAAACCTCACGGGATTTTCCCTTTTACCGCTACGGCGACCTGCTACAGGTGAAGGGCAACCTGGAATCTCCAAGACCCCCGGATGAAGAAGGGGAATTCGATTTCCGTGAATACCTTGCCCGGCAAGGGATTCATTCCATCATATCCCGTCCCCGCGAGATCACTCTTGTTGCTGCCGGACAGGGATCCAAGCCGATGGAACTGGTCTATCGCCTGCGGGGCAGCATGTCTCAGGCCTTGCGGAAAGCACTGCCCGAGCCACAGTGCTCACTCGCCAAGGCGATGCTGCTGGGGCAGCGCGGGTCCCTTTCCCCCGAGATAAGGCGGCACTTCTCCAGAACGGGGACGGCGCATCTGCTGGCGATCTCCGGGGTGCATATGAGCATCGTTGCCGGGATCGCCTTGAGTGCGGGTGTCTGGGCATTCGGCAGGCAGCGTCCGACATACCTCCTGCTTGTCCTGGCTATGATCTGGCTCTACGCCATGCTCAGCGGAATGCGCCCCCCGGTGATCCGGGCCGTTATCATGGCGAGCCTGTGGCTCTATGCCGACTGGATTGGCCGGCCGCGCAGCGCCTTTACTGCCCTCACCTTTGCCGCTGCTGTAATGCTGGCCTTCAATCCATTGCTCCTGAGCGATATCGGGTTTCAGCTCAGCTTTGCTGCTATGGGAGGACTGGTCTTCCTGACACCCATATTCCAGGATTGGGGCAAGAAGACCTTCGGCAATCAAGAGGGAGAGGTCTCATCCATCGCCGGTTTTGTGATCGGGAGTTGCGCGGTTAGTCTGGGCGCTATCTTCGCTACCCTGCCCCTGATCGCGTACTACTTCGGGCTCATTTCTCTGGTGGGTCTCCCGGCCACCTTCTTGACCCTGCCGGCGATACCGGTCATCATCCTGACCTCAGCACTGGTGGGAATGGTGGGAATTTTCGCGCCCGCTGTGGCTAGCATTTTAGGCTGGGTCTCGTGGCTCTTCGCCACGTATGTGGTCGAGGTGGTTGAGCTCTTTGCGGCCATCCCCTTTGCTGCGGTAGATATCGAAATTGGTGCTCCTGTAGTTGCTGCTTATTATGGTATTATTATAGCAGCCCTTTGGCTCCCCGGGAACTGGAAGCGCTTGATTGGGAGTATTTCCAGAATGACAGATCACCTTGGTGCGATGCCTGAGATTGCCAAGAATCTTCCCCTGAGGTGGATTATTCCTCCGCTTGCTGTGGTGGCAACCCTGATCTGGATAGCGGCCCTGACGGTCCCGGACGACCGACTTCACATATTCATCCTCGATGTCGGGCAGGGAGATTCAATCCTGATTCAGCGGGGGAATAAGCAGATGCTCATCGATGGCGGCCCCAGTGCTGAGGAACTTAGCTATCGACTGGGAGAGAGGCTACCCTTCTGGGACAGGACTATAGAATTGATGGTCTTAACGCACCCTGATACTGATCACATCACCGGACTGGTAGAGGTGCTGCAACGCTACCGGGTGGGAAAGATTCTGACCAGCGGGCAGGATGGTGGATCCGATATCTACAGGGAATGGCGCAGGCTGATTGAGGAGAGAGGCGTCGAGCGCATCATTGCCCAGGTGGGCCAGCAGATCACCATGGGACAGGGGGTACAACTGGAGGTTCTTCATCCATCGGATACCCGATGGGAGGAGCGAAACAATGCCTCGGTGGTGCTGAGGCTTACATATGGCAATTTCAGCCTTCTCTTGACCGGGGATATTGAAACGGAAGCTGAGGCATACCTTCTCGCCCGGGATGTGAAGCTCAGGTCCACCGTGCTCAAAGTCGCTCATCAGGGGTCGAATGCCTCCACCTCGTCTAGGTTTCTGGCTGAGGTTAAACCCATGTTTGCGGCGATCTCCGTAGGCGCCGATAACCCTTTTGGACATCCCGGGGATGAGGTGATTGAAAGATTGCAGGAGGTAGTTGGGGAGGAAAGACTCTATCTCACCTCCGAGGATGGCACCATCGCTTTCATCACCGATGGCGTGAAGCTGTGGGTGAAAACGAACGATTGACAAGCGGGGATCAGCCTAAACTACTTGGTGCCTATCCTCCGGGACAAAGGCGGCTACCTCCTCTTCGGTGGGAATGCCGTTCTGCCAGTCCAGTTCGCTCTCCCTATCACCAGGCCCCTCTGTTTCCTCAAGGAACTCATCATCAAGATCGTACTTTACCATGGTGTTCTTAAGATATGGCTTTATGTCCTCGGCTGGCCTCGGGGGAAAGAATGAAGGACGCCCTATCTGGGTAGGATGTTGAAATGTTTCCTTGATTATCACCTTAATGTGATCATCTCTCAGGCTAATGATCGCCGCCTCATATTCATTGCCCCCTTTCATCAGCTCGATTAGCCGCAATCCCACTCTAGGTTCGATCTCACCCAGGTACTCCCCTGAATTGTTGAGTGCGGCTAGCGTTTGTCCCCGCGCCTGAAGATGAACATGGTCGCCGGCGGACAATTTAGCCAATGTCTCGCTGGGGGCAATTGGGTGTATGTTGACCATTCTGGCCTTGCCAGCCTCTTCGATGAAGAACCTGGAATCGATTTCACAAGCGTCTTTGGGCGGTCCGTCCCCCTCCTTAAGATAGGATAGACGCTGAAGATTTCTCCTGGCGATACTATTTCCGGGGTCGAGTTCGAGCACGCGTTCATAGGCTTTCCTGGCTTCGGTGTACCGCCCCAATTCAGTCAATGCCTTGCCCAGGCGATTGTGGGCGCCAATGTCATTCGGGAGAAGTTCAATCATACTCTCGTTAATTCTTGCCGCCTTCTCCCATCGCCTTTGCATAGCTGAATTGATGGCTTCATCCGTGTAGTTGGGCGTCATCAGGGTCTCCTTATACCCTGTACTGATTACTGACTGAGCGTATCACGAGCTCTGCAAACCGTTTTGCATAATACCATGTTTTCTGCAAAAATACAATCCGGGAAAACCATCAAATATTTCTGAAGCAGGGCTGACCCCGTGAAGTAGTTTACCTGATGAAGCAACATTTGACAAGTCGGGAATACATCACCATCGATGGTAATCCAATGGCGGGAAAGTGGTGCGGGAGCTAAACCAGGGCGGCAATGACCCGCAATAGAATTATGGCGATCATCGGGGTTATGTCTATCATGCCTATCCGAGGGATGATCCCCCGCAGTGGCGCCAGGATAGGCTCGGTTACTTGATGCAAGAGATCCACCAACCGGTTGCCAGGACTTACGGGAAACCAGGAGATGATTACTCTGGCAAAGATGGCAATCGTGAGCACTTCGCAGAGGATGCGGATAAAGGTAGATATGAAATTCATTTCTGCCCCAGCTCCTTTGCCCTCTCGTATGCGGCAATGATTGCCTGAGTTAGAATGGCTCGCAAACCGCCCTCCTCGAGTTGGAGTAAACCTGCGGCCGTTGTCCCGCCCGGGGAGGTGACCATGTTGCGAAGCTCCGCCGGATGTTTGCCGCTCACCTCCGCAATGCGGGTCGATCCCAGCATCGTCTGCAGAACAAGCGCCACCGCCATCTTACGGGGCATCCCGATGTGCACCGCCGCATCAACCAGCACTTCGATCATCAGGAATATGTAGGCCGGCCCGCTTCCGCTCACCGCGGTGGCCATATCGATATATTTCTCGTCGGCCACATAGATTTCCTTGCCCAGAGCGGTGAGAGTGGTTTGTGCCATCTCTTTCTGCTCTGAGTTTACTGCCCTGGTGGCAGTCCACACGCTTATTCCCTCACCTATCTGGGCCGGGGTGTTGGGCATAACCCGAACTATGCAATCATGCTCCAGTTGCCGGCTCAGCGTCTCGATTCTTGCCCCGGCGATGATGGATATCACCAGTTGTCCGGGTTGAATCTCACCTCGAAGACCATCGGTCACTTCAGGGAGAACCTGCGGCTTTACTGAAAGGACCACCATGTCTTTCCCTTGGATGGCCTGGCGATTCTCAGTTACCCCTTGAATTCCATGCCGTTCGGCCAGAACCCTGAGTCGCCCCTGATCGACATCGCTTACCGTGATCGCCTCCGGCTTGGCTGAAGCCTGCCTGATCAGGCCGGATATCATGGCTTCCCCCATCACCCCACCCCCGATGAAAGCGATCTTCATGATTTACCTCCGTTCTCCGAAAATGGCTCGGCCGATTCGCACCATGGTAGATCCCTCCTCAATAGCCACCTCAAAGTCGTCGGTCATTCCCATTGAAAGATGATCTAGGCCCATCGAGTTACGCAACTCTCTCAGGAGGCGAAAGACCGGCCTGACCTCCTCCGGATCGCTTGCCAGAGGTGCGATGGTCATCAAACCCTTAATCTCCAGATTGGGCATTCGCCCGATTTCCTTCATCGCCGAGAATACTTCACCGGTGGAAAATCCACTCTTGGAAGCCTCGCCGGCGATATTGACCTACAGCAGTATCGGAATCGTCTTCTGAGCGTGGCGACTCAAGAATTCCGCCAGCCTCACCGAGTCGACACTCTGAATTATATCAAAAAGCGCTCCTGCTGTCTTCGCCTTGTTGGTCTGCAGATGGCCCACCATGTGCCAGGTGCACTGAGTCCTTATATTCTCTAATTCCCCGAGTTTGGGTTTAGCCTCTTGGACGCGGTTCTCGCCAAAATGGCGCAGGCCGGCCTGAAAGGCAGCCCGGATGGCCGCGGGCCCTATGGTCTTGGTGACGGCGACTAAAGTTACCTCTTCGGGAGATCGCCCCGCCCGCTTGCAGGCAAGAGCGATGCGGCGAGTTACCTCCTGAATGTTTCGCTCAATGTCCATCTCTCTCATCACCCAATGCCCCTTCGAGCTCGGATCGGAGATACTCGATCCGTACGCCTGAGTCTATCCTCCACCAGGGCAATTGTTTGCTCCGAGGGATCTCTTGATGAATGAGATCGGGGTCCAACCCCGCCCCCTCCACCGCCTTACGCCATGCCGAGAGGGAGGTTCTCGGCATGCTGGCGATAACCTGTCCCATCCTTGAGTTTCCCCGGGAGAGCATGCCCTGAACCAGGCTCCAGTCGATACTGTCTGCCTTAACCGCTATTCCCCTGGAGTTCAATCCTTTCTTGATCAAGGAAAGGCGACGGCTGAGGACCTCACGGGTAGCCATTGGAAGCCATTGAAAGGGAGTGCCCGCCTTGGGGACAAATGGCGCTATCTTCAGGGTAAGACGAGTCCCCGATCGATGCCTGTCCAGGATGTTCTTCGCGGTCAGAGCTAGGCTTACAATATCCATTATATCGTCCTCGGTCTCTGCAGGCAACCCGATCATGAAGTATAGCTTGAGCTGTTTGAAGCCATGGCTGGCAACTTGATCCACGGCACGGAGGATATCATCCTCTGATACAGCCTTCTTCACGACCTCGCGCATCCGCTGCGAGCCAGCCTCGGGAGCCAGGGAAATGGTCCTGGTGCCGCTTTCCGCCAGACCCCGCAGCAGGGTATCCGATAGCGGTTTTACCCTCAGGGAGCTGACCGAAAACTCGGCCCCCATCCTTCGCAGACCAATCACAAGCTCATCGATCTGGGGATGGTCGGTGATGGCAGCACCCACCAGCCCCAACCGTTTGCGATATCGCAACCCCTGCCTTGCCTGCTCCAGCAGATTCTCCAGCGGGCGATGGCGCATGGGACCGAAGTGATAACCGGCAAGGCAGAAGCGACAGCCCCGGCTGCATCCTCGGGCGATCTCCACAAGATATAAATCACCGAACTCAGTATCCGGGGTTAATACCACGGAGCCGGTGGGAAAGTCACTCAGATTTGGAGCC
>JALPXQ010000062.1 GCA_023271515.1 Dehalococcoidia bacterium
TGCGTCCCGTCGAGGCTTTTCGCTACGAATAGCGGTCTTTGCGACACGGCGGTAAAGGGGTACCACTTTGGGCTTGAACATTCCGGTCGGGAAACACTTATTAATCCGGGCCACAATACCCATTTTGAAGGCCAGAACACAACTGCTTTAGGGGGTTTCAGGGGGAGAATCCCCCTGATGATCTTGGATGCGAATAAGGCGCTTGTCGGCATCTAAGGATGCCGACTCCTCGAGATGCCGACAAACGAGCAGGGACTGATCCCACATTCTGCAATTAAGGATTTGCGATCACCACTAAGGCATTTCTTCCACCTCGGCAGCTTCAGCAGGCAACTGAATGGTAACCGGCTCATTGAAGCTGTGAAACCGCGATATTGTGCTCATTTCCTTCTCCATTCCTTCGAGCACCATAGTCATCTGTGATTGGTCTTTCACCGGAAGAAAGGTGTCTCTGCAGACCCATGTTTTCATGGTTATTTTATCGAACATTTCCTCAAGATCAATACCCATTGCCACAGGATCGAGATCCATTCCTGGTGCTATTATCGTCATCATTATCTCCCAGAGTTTACCAAGATCCGGCACTACCTTGATCACATAGATCTCAACACCGCTCACCTCCTCCACCCTCAGAGTGTCAATCTGGGATACTTTCAGCAGATCGACCGCTTGCTCAAGGGAACATACCCAGGGCATCTCGCCTTTCGTCCACATTGGAGGCATACCTAGCATCATGGATGCCTTCATGTACATCATCCCATCAAGCCAGTACATTTCTATTTCCATTTCCATAACCTCTTCGGGAACTCCTGGCATTGGGGGCATTGTCGTTTCGAATATCATGGTGGTCATCATTCTCTGATTGGTGCGGTCAACTTGGCCGGCGGACTGTATTAGGGAACTCGTCTCAATAGTTTCCCCATAGTTAACAGTTTTCATGTCCATGGTCATTTCCATATCAAACTGGTAACTTTCCACGTCTCGGATTGCCTCAACCATCTTCTCCACCAGTTCTTCTGGAGTTAAAGCAATCTTGACCCTCGCTTCTTCCACCGGGACCAGGCATCCGGCGGCGGCAAAGGCAAGTGTCAACACCAGGAACAGGGGCAGTACTCTTGCTATCTTCATCCTCATTTTTTGATACCTCCTTGTTTATTGATTGAGTCTCTTCCAACCAAGATGAGTCTGAGAAAATCTATTACATCGACAGCCTCCTTATCAGCCCGCCCCTCCGAACTCGGCCGTTCTTCCAGTGGCTCCGAAGCCGCGGGCCCAGCCAGCAAGAAGATAACAAATAGGGGTGTCCAGGAGGGCAATGCTGACCTTAATTACATACTGGGCCAGGATTATCTCACCCACCAGGACGTTGAGAGGAACGACTCCGTAGAAAGCGATGGCGCCGAATACGACGGTGTCTATGGCCTGGGAAACTCCCGTAGAGAGATTATTTCTCATCCATAGCCATCTTCCCCGGGTCTTAGTCCGCCAGAAGTGGAAGGCGAAAACGTCGTGATGCTGTGAGATCAGGTAGGCCGCCATGGAGGCGACGACGATTCGCGGAACGGCCCCCAGGACCACCTGATATAATTCCTGATTTCCCCACACCGGAGAGGGAGGCAGGATCCCTCCTATCCAGATAAGCAGCATGAGCAGCATGTTGGCAAAGAATCCCACCCAGACCACGCTTCTCGCTGTTCCCTTGCCCCAGACCTCGGAGATCACATCGGTGAAGAGAAATGTCAAGGGATAGGCAATTATTCCGGCATCGATGGTAAATCCAAAGATGCTGATCAGCTTTGCTGCGGAGAGGATATTGGCCGCTCCCAGGCAGATGACAAAGAGTCCGGTGAGGAAAAGAAGTTTATTCTGAGAATTCATCCCGGATAATCCGTCGGAATGGCTCATGCTAATGAGGCATCCAGGTTCTTCTTGAATTCCTCCCTTGACCGGAGTCCCACCATCTGTTTGACCGGCTTACCATCCTTGAACAGGAGCAAGGTGGGTATGCTCATGATGCTGTATCCGGAGGCTGTCTTGGGGTTCTCGTCAACGTTTACCTTGGTGAATGTTATCCTCCCGGCATACTCGTTGGCCAGCTCCTCTACAATGGGTGCTACTGCCCGGCAAGGCCCACACCAGGGAGCCCAGAAATCAACCAGAACTGGATTTGTTGCTTTGAGCACTAGCTGCTCAAAATCGGCATCGCTCACATCTATTGGTTTGGTCATCTGTTCCTCCTGCAATCTACTGCTTGGCGTATCGCCCCATTCCTGCCTTCACAGGAACAAGTTCGCGAGGACAAATTCGCGAGGTGCTGAACGCTGTCTAAGTTCCGATAGCTTCCGCCACCTGTTGTTCCACCATCCGCTCAGCGAGTCGGATAGCTCGCTTCATCGCACCGGCATCACTCTTCCCATGGGTGATTATTACATTACCTTTGACTCCTAGGAGAAATGCTCCTCCTAGAGCGGTATAGTTCAGTATCTGCTTCTCTGCTTCCCTGAAGATCGGATTGTTATCAACCGCCTGTTTGGATAGCTCTGCGAACACTTCCCCCAATCCCTCACTTAATTTTACCACTACATTGCCGGTAAAGCCATCGGTTACGACTACATCGGTCTTCCCCTTGGGGAGGTCGTGTCCCTCCACATTGCCCAAGAAATTCAGCTCGCTTTTTGCTAACAGTTGATAGGCGGCACGGGCAAGTTTATTCCCCTTGGTCTCCTCTTCGCCGTTTGATAGAAGCCCAATTCGAGGTTCAGAAATGTTAAATATCCTCTTCATGTAGACGTTTCCCATCTCCGCAAACTGCAGCAGGTGCCGAGGTTTGCAATCGGAATTCGCCCCCACATCGAGGAAAAGAACTGGACCAGAAGGGGAACCAAAAACAATGCCCAATGCCGGGCGTGATACGCCCTTCTTCTTCCCCAGGCTAAGTAAAGCTGCGGTGGCTACAGCACCGGTGCTGCCTCCAGAGACAAATGCCGAGGCCTGGCCGCTTTTGACTAGCTTGATCCCCACGGCAATCGAGGAGTTTGGCTTACGACGAACGGCCCGGACGGGGTCTTCCTCCATGCCCACAGTTTCCTCAGCCCAGCAAGTGTTGATTCTTGCTCCGTCGAGATCGTAGTCACTCAGCTCTTTCTCTACCGCCTCGCGTCGTCCTACGAGGACAACTTCGATGTTATGCCCACGCGCCCCTTCTACTGCCCCCCGCACGATCTCACGCGGGGCATAGTCGCCACCCATAGCATCGACAACAACCCTGATCATTTCTGTTTACCCAGCTACTCTGATTATACCATGAACCGGGATCATCTGAAACCGCTTGACAAAAGCTATCGTTGGGCTAAAATAGAAAGTCGGTAATAATTATAGTGTGAAGAACGAATATTCAAGAAAAGGATTGCCGCTGCCGCAACCTTGAAAAAGGTGATGGCAGATCACTTCTACGAACTGGATAAAGCGGCAAGAACTGGCTTCCCGAAAATTGCCTGGTGCACCAGCGTTGGGCCGGCCGAACTCCTGAGAGGCATGGGTTTTCTGGTCTACTATCCGGAAAACCACGGCGCCATGCTAGGGGCAACACGGATGGCCACGGAGTTGATCCCCTATGCCAATGCTATCGCCTACTCCCCTGAGATCTGTTCCTACCTGACGAGCGATATCGGCGCTTATCTCCGGAAAAAGACCCCCCTCACCAATGCCTACGGGATTGAGTCCGTACCCAGGCCGGATGTGCTCGTCTTCAATACCAACCAGTGCCGGGATGTGCAGGACTGGTTTGGCTGGTACTCCCGGGAATTCAAAGTACCGCTCGTCGGGATTCACACTTATCGTGGCATAGCCGACATCCGGGATTATCAGGTTAAGGACATCGCCAGACAGATCGAGGGGCTGGTGCCCAAATTAGAAGAGGTGAGTGGGGAAAAACTCGATATGGATCGCCTCAGAGAGGCCGTCGAATATTCCCGGCGCACCTCAGAACTCTGGAGTGACTGCCTGGAATTGGCCTCCGCCATTCCTTCCCCCTGGACCTTCTTCGACGCCGTCATCCACATGGGCCCCGCCGTGGTGGCACGTGGCACAAGGCAGGGTGTTGAGTATTATGAGCTGCTCCTGACTGAGCTGCGGGAAAGGGTGGCAAATAGCGTAGAAGGCGAAACGCATCGCCTCTATGGTATGCCGATCTGGGGCAAGCTGCGGGCCCTATCCGAACAGTTGTCCTCGCTCAGAACCTGTGTGGTGGCCTCTACCTATTGCAGCTACTGGATATTCGACCAGCTTGACCCGGATAATCCCTTTGAGAGTATGGCCCTGGCATATACAAAACTTTTTATCGTCCGAGATGAGTCCTATAAAGAGCGGTATATTGAAAGTTGCCATAAGCTGTTAAGTTTGATGGCATTATCTTCCATAATGCCAGGACCTGCCCCAACAATTCCAATAGCCGGTACGGAATGCCCGAGAGGTTGAGGCAAGGGCTGGGTATCCCCTCACTCATCATTGATGGGGACCTCAATGATCTGAGGTGTTATTCCGAGGAGCAGAGAAGACCAAGATCGAGGCCTTCATTGAACAGTTGGAAGGGAGTTAATGGGGCAACCGATATTTGCAGGTGTGGATGTCGGGGCATCCTGTACCAAGGTGGTGATCCTCGATGCGGAAAGGAAGCTGCTCGGATACGCGGTGAGAAAGTCGGGAACCGATTTCGCCAAGACGGCTGATATCTGCTTGAAATCTGCTTTAGAGATGGCCGGCGCCCGGCGAGAGGACGTGGTCAGGTGCGTCTCAACGGGGTACGGACGTAATAATGTCGCCTTCAGCCACGAAGCGAAAACGGAAATCGGGTGTCAGGCCAGGGGCTGTTATCACTACTATCCGATGGCCATGACCATTGTCGACATCGGAGGCCAGGATAACAAGATTATCAAGCTGGATGCCCAGGGGCGGCGACTGAGTTTCAAGATGAACCGGAAGTGCGCCGCCGGCACCGGTGCCTTCCTTGAAGAGATGTCTTCGCGCCTCGAGATCCCCCTGGAAGAGATGGACTCGCTGGCGCGGGCTGCGGAGAACATGGTGGAACTAGGGAGTTATTGCACCGTTTTCTCAGCGACAGAGGTGTTGGAGAAAATCAGTCAGGGGGAGAACGTATCGGATATTGTGAAGGGGCTTTTCTTTTCGGTGATCAAGCGGATTCTGGAGATGGATTCTCTGACGGAGGGGGTGGTGATGACGGGTGGGGTGGTGGCTCACAATCCATATCTGGTTGAGATGGTCAAAGAGATCACCGGAGGTGAAATCCTGGTGCCAGAATTTCCCTGGTTGACCGGCGCAGTGGGGGCGGCTCTTTTTAGCGTAGCGTCTAGGGGGGATGAGAAATGACTGTAGGCATGCATGTTGGGACCGTCTTGAAGATGAATGCCATCAATTATCCCGATAAGCTGGGATGGCAGGATAAGAGCCAGGAATTTACCTTTAGAGAATGGAACGAGCGCTCCTGCCGTCTGGCAAATGGTTTGAGAGACCTGGGCGTGGGATACCAGGACACCTTTGCCACGATCGCCTATAATCGTGGCGAGTGGATGGACATTTACGCCGGCTGTGCCAACGGCGGGCAGATCATTGTTCCCGTCATGTTCCGATCGGCAGGTCCTAGTATAGAGTACATCCTCAACCATGCGGAATGTAAGGCATTCATAGTGGAGGCGCCCTTCGTGGAGCTGGTTGAGGGCATCAAAGACCGGCTCCCTGTTCCCCGGGATGGCTATATCTATCTGGGAAATGGGCCTGTCCCTGATGGATATGTTGGGTATGAGAATCTGCTGGCGGGATCCTCGTGTAATGAGCCTGATATCATGGTGGGTAGTGACGATACCTGGATAATCATGTATACATCCGGGACCACCGGTCGGCCCAAAGGGGTGATGAGAACCCATGGGAGTCATGCCGCTCAGCATCTCTTGAGTAACCTTAACATGGGGGTTCGACCCAGCGATAAGGTGATGCTGGTCATGCCCATGTGCTATATCAATTCCATATTCTACTCCTTCCCCTATACCCTGGTGTCGGCACCGGTATTCGTCTACAATAGGGCTAGCTTCGATCCTGAGGATTTGCTCAGAGCTATTGCAGAATACAGGATAACATTTACCTCGCTGGTCCCGACTCACTACGTCATGATCCTGGCTCTGCCAGAGGATGTGAGAAACAGTATCGACGTCTCCTCAATCCGCCAGTTGTTGATCTCTTCGGCACTTGCCAGAAAGGACCTGAAACTTGCCATTATGGACTATTTCAGGAATGCCGAGCTCTGGGAGGCCTATGGGAGCACCGAAGCAGGGCTGGTGACTCTTCTCCGGCCGGAGGAACAGTTCCAAAAGCTGGGATCGATCGGTAGAGAGGTATTCGGAACCGATAGGATCAGGATTCTGGATGAGAACAGAAAGGAGGTCCCGGATGGTGAGGTAGGGGAGTTATTTTCCCGGACGCCAATGGTTTTTAAGGAATACTGGAAGGATCCCCAAAAGACCAGGGACGCCTTTGACGGTGAGTGGTGCTCCGCCGGGGATATGGTCAGACGGGATGAGGATGGCTATTATACGCTGGTAGACCGAAAAGCCAACATGATTATCACCGGCGGGGAAAACGTTTACCCCTCGGAAGTGGAAAACATGATTGGGGCTCATAAGGCGGTTAAAGAAGTCGCCGTGATCGGCGTCCCCGACGAGAAGTGGGGGGAGGCGGTCAAGGCCGTGGTGGTTTTGCATAAGGGTTACCAACCAGGCGAGGAGCTGGCCAAGGAGATCATTGACTTTTGCCGGGCCAAATTAGCCGGATACAAGCGACCAAAGAGCGTTGATTTTGTCAGGGATCAGGATATGCCTAGAACCCCGACGGGAAAGATACTTCACCGCATCCTCAGGGAAAGATACGGCCAGTAATGAGTTAGGGGTTATGAGGTACTGGAAACTCCATACTCAGAACTCACTCGGCTGGTGGCGGAACACCTGCGAAAGTAATTGCTCAACTGGCGATTGATAACCACAGAGGTCACAGAGAAAATCAAAGGGAATACGGCACCAAAAGAATTTCTCTGTAATCTCGTAATCTCGGTGTGCTCTGTGGCTGAATAACTGCGAAATAAATCTATCCAGAGGAGGAATGACATGTTGACAAGAGCGTATATCCCTTACCGCGGCTATTACTCGACCCCATTTTCGCGCTGGCAAGGCAGCATGGCCACAGAGAACTCGATCATCCTCGGGGCAAACACCGCTAAGAGATGGCTGGCCCAGAAGAATTGGGATCCACAGAT